>NZ_JBSVWN010000065.1:0-35002 GCF_054071325.1 Pseudomonas sp. SDO5215_S409
CGAGGCACTTGAAGCCGTAGTCAATAAGTAAATTATTTCGAAAACAGTACACTAGCATGAGCAGCGCAACGCTTGATTTTAAATTGCCATCATCCCACAATCCGTCGCCCGCTAACGGATCCAGCTTAAGCACACAAACTCATATGCCAGACGTTTACATCTGCGCCGCTTAAAAAATAAAAGCTTACGGATACATTGAGCATCGAAATCCCCTACCGCGCTAAAAGAGCCTCACCGTGAACACGAAAAAACATTGGCCTTGGATTTTAATCACCCTTTTCATCACGGCCATTTCCAGCCTCTACTTATTAAATTTTCATGATCACAAATTGTCTGGCAACCCCAGTGACTGGGGAGCAATCGGTGACTACTTCGGCGGACTGGTCAACCCGCTCGCCTCGCTCGTCGCACTCTACTTCTTGATAAAAACTTATTTATCTCAAACGGAAGAACTCTCAGAGACAAAAGCTGCGTTAAAAGCCTCTGCCATACACAACGAGGCGTCAGCGCGGGCCCAAACCGAACTTGCGAGACTGCAAACGCACCAATTGAATATTTTACACATCAACAGCCAAATAGAGGCTTTGTACAAAGAAGTCTCTTTTTACCTAGGCGAAATAGAAAGATGCACAAATGCTAAAAACAATAATTGGTACACGTTTGATGCAGAGGGACGAAGACTTAGTACAGACACGGAAATGGACGCATACAGAAGCAAAATGTTCAAAAACGTCGCAATAGCCCGAGCACTTTTAGAACAATTGAATTCACAGTTAAAAAACAGCCATACGTTATTCGCGGAACAACCAACGTAAAAGCGTCAGGGCGTTCATTCAACCCAATTCTCGCCAATGGCCTTAAACCTTGAAACAGAACATCCATTTCGTTTCCGGGAAATGAGGTTGATCACCTTATGCCGTGAAGCTTATAGTCCGCCCCGTCGTCCACATGGCGACCAGGTTTGGCGACCTGCCTATCGGATGCAAAAGCACTGCGCTTTTTTGCAAATGCTGTTGCAACTTCGCAAAGCTGTCTTTATGGCGGCTGTGCGCGGGAGGCCCTCGGGTCTGCCGGGTTTTCCGATACCGGTTCGCCAACCTGCGTACAGCTGCCACCCATCGTTTGGCGACGATTGTGTGGCGGTCAACCGTTGCACTATCGGAGCTTCTACATGGAAAGGTACATCCCTCTCACGGGAATCGATCTGGTTCCTGCTTCTCTGCTGATCGACACCCAGGCCCCTCTCGAGGTCCTACTGGCAACAGCTGACTTCCGGATTCGCTCCGTAACGCAGGTGTTGGAAAACATCGCTTTTCGCAGTGAGATGCAAAGTGATCTCGTCGTGCTCTCGGACTTTGTCCAGTTGTTGTCCATACCCTTGCGCGACGGTTGCGATTTGATGGATGTGATTGCCATGCGTTTACGCGAACACGTTGAGGCCTGCGATAAGAAGGAACCTGTAGGCTGACAGCGTTTGCTACACACGGGTCATATTGATGCCCACCGCTCCGCGTCTCGCTTGACGGTAATCGACGCGGAGCGTTACCCAATACCCGGAGGGTAGGAACCCGCGGATCAACCCATACAGGCCATTTGCCTCTGGAAACCACACGAACATTACGCCTACCATGTAACGCCCTTCAGCCCTCAGAACGCCTTTCATGATCAAAGCCAGTCTGCGCAGTCACCTGACCCTGTGGTTTACCGGTTTGTCCTTGCTCAGCCTTGTGAGTGTAGGGTTCTACGTGGGCGATATCGCCACCGACCAGATGAAGCTGGCCAGCGGCAATGCGCTGTTGAACACGGCCCGCTCCACCGCCGCGCTGTTGGGTGTGCAGTTGCGCGAGCGGCAGTTGGAGGTGTCGCTGCTGGCGCGCGCGCCGTTGCTTCGGCGGGGCAATCTGGACGACCCGGACATTTTGAAGTCCATGACACTGCGCACCGAATCGCGCGCCGAGTACGCGTGGATGGGGGTGGCGGACACCGACGGCCAGGTGCGCCAAGCCGTCAACGGGTTGCTGGTGGGGCAATCGGTCAAGCCTCGGCCGTGGTTTCAGGCCGGGCTGCTGGGTAATTACACCGGCGACCCCCACGAGGCGGTGCTGTTGGCCAAGTTGCTGCCGGGCGCCAATGGCGAGCCGTGGCGCTTTATCGATTTTGCCGCGCCGATCCGCAACAACGCAGGCGAGGTGGTCGGCGTGCTCGGCGCCCACGCGCACTGGAGCTGGGTGACGCAGATCGTGGATGCCGCCGTGATGCAAAAAGGCTCGGCGCCCGATGCCGAGGCGTTGATCATCGACAGTGACGGCAAGGTGCTGTACCCCGAGCAACTGGCGGGCGAGCAATTGCCCCAGGACCGCCTGGGCAACACCACCGGCTGGTCGGTAGACAATGGCTACGTGACCAGCGCCGTGGCGGTGCCCAGCCCGTCGAATTCGGCGCTGACCTGGTACATCGTGATCCGCCAGCCGCTGGACATCGCCCTGCACCCCGCCCGCATCCTGCTGTACAAGCTTTTGCTGTTGGGCGTGCTCGCCGCCGTCGCGTTGGGGCTGGTGGCCTATTACCTGGCGCTGTACCTGAGCCGCCCCATCGAAGAACTCGCCCGCTCGGCCCGCCAGGTGCAGGAGCAACGGCCCGATGCCGACTTCCCCCAGGAGCACTTCGTGCTGGAGATCGCCCAGCTGGGGCAGTCGCTCAAACGCATGACGCAGTCGTTGCTCGGCAAGGAGCGCGAGCTGCAGGACACCAACGCGTCGCTGGAAGCCACGGTGGCCCAACGCACGGCCGACCTGACCCAGGCCAATGCCGAGCTGCTCAACCTGGCCAGCCACGATGCGCTGACGGGCGTGTACAACCGTCGGCGTTTCGACGAAAAACTGATGGAGTACAGTTTGCTGTTCCAGCGCACGGGCCGTGCGTTCGCCTTGCTGTTGATTGACATCGATCATTTCAAGCGAATCAACGACAACCATGGCCACGCGGTGGGTGATGAGGTGTTGCGCCAGTTCGCCCGGCTGATCCCGCAAACCACCCGCGCCACGGACTTTGTGGCGCGCTATGGCGGTGAAGAGTTTGCCGTGTTGCTGCCGGAAATCGACGAGCCGGACAGCCCGGACGTGGTCGCCGAAAAAATTCGCGCGGCGGTGGCGGCGGCGCATTTCGAGACGGTGGGCCAGGTGACAGTAAGCGTCGGCATTGGCCTGGCTCAGGCGTCGGACAGCACCACCACCGAGCTGATCAAGCGGGCAGACCAGCAGTTGTACCTGGCCAAATCGACGGGGCGTAACCGGGTGGCGTGAGCCGTGGCGATGGATGGCTCACTGATATCAACTGCAATGCTGGCCAAAGGCTTACAATCGCACTTTTGACCCGTAACCAGGCAGACCCGTCAGACCATGACGCTCGATCCACCCACCCTTTTGATCCTGAGCATTGCCCTCGCGGCCGCCGCGGCCCTGTACCTGGCCGTGGAATGGCGCAGTGTGCGCGAGCCTTCGCTGCTGTTCTGGAGCGCAGGCTTTGCCACGATCAGCGTCGGCTCCACCCTCGCCCTGCTGCGCATGAGCGGCTTGCTGCTGCTCGGCATCTGGTTTGCCAACGGCTAGCTGGTCACGGCCCACTGGCTGTTCCTGCTGGGTGTGGCGCGGTTTACCCAAGTGCGCCTGTCGCGGGGCTGGTACTGGATATTTGTCGCCTGGCTGAGCCTGCTGTGGCTGCCCGCCGACCCCGTGTGGTCCACGCTCATGTTGGTGGTCAACTCGCTGCTGGTCGCGTTGCCCACCCTGCGGGCGAGTTTTCTGCTGCGCCCCCACGGCAGCTCACTCAGCATTGGCGCGGTGCAACTGCGCTACGTGCTGCTGGTGCACGGCCTGTTTTATGTGGCCAAGGCCGTGACGGCCATCACCCCAGGCACGCCGATCGACCTGACGGCGTTCCGGGGCGAGATCATTCAGATTTCCCTGGTGGAAGGCGCGATGGCAATCATGCTGATCGCCCTGTCCATGACCGGTTCCGAGCGCTACCGGCGTGAACAACATATCGCCCGCCTGGCCGCCCGCGACCCTCTCACCGCTCTCTTCAACCGCCGCGCTCTGGACCTGCAGGCGCCGCGCCTGTTGGCGCAAGTGTGCGCCGCACAACCGGGGGCGTTGCTGGTGATCGACATCGACAATTTCAAACTGGTCAACGACCTCTACGGCCATACCTCGGGTGACCGGTTGCTGGTGGCCCTGAGCGAGATGCTCCGCGCGGTGCTGCCAAACGGTGCACTGGCGGCGCGATTGGGCGGGGACGAGTTCGTGATCTTGCTCAACGACGCCACCCGCGAAGGTATCGTCGCCGTGGGCAGCACCTTGCGTGAGCAATTTCACACACTGGCGGCGCAGACCTTTGCCACGCCGCAACCGGTGACCTTGAGCATCGGCGCGCACCTGTTCGACGAGCCGCCCGCGAGCCTGGCGGGGTTGATCGAACAAGGTGACCGGTTGCTGTATGAGTCCAAACGCGGCGGGCGCAACAGTATTCGCCTGCTGGAAACCACGGCCGCGAGCGCGCCCATACCGGGCTGATAAGTGAGCGGGCCCTCAGGCCTGCATCCGTTCGCGAATCACCTGCGCAAGGATCCGCACGCCCTCGCCGATGGCCTGCACCGTAAGGCCTGCATAACCCAGAATCAGCCCCGCCGACCGCTGCGACGGTGCGGCGTGCACGTGGGAGAACAGCGGCGACAGCGGATAAACGCCCACGCCGCGCTCCAGCGCGGTGGCCTGCACGCCCGGCTCGTCGGTGGCGCACAGGGCGGGCACCCACAGCACACCGTGCAACCCGGCAGCCATGCCGACCAGGTGCGCGCAATCGCCCAGATGCTCCTCCACGGCGTCCAGCAGCGCCTTTCGGCGGCGTTCGTTTTCACGGCGCAGGCGGCGAACGTGGCGCTCATAAGTGCCGCTCTCGATCAGCGAGGCCAGCACGTTTTGCTCCCAGCGCGCGGAGTGGCGGTCGGTGAGCCGCTTGGCCTCGCGAAAAACCGCCACCAGTTCCCGTGGCAACACCAGATACCCGAGCCTGAGTTGCGGCGACAACGCCTTGGAAAAGGTGCCGACGTAAATCACCCGCGCCTCGGTGTCCATCGATTGCAAGGCATCGATGGGGCGCTGGCCGTAGCGGAACTCGCCGCCGTAGTCATCCTCGATGACCCAGGCCCGCTGCGCGCTGGCCCATGCCAGCAGTTCCAGGCGCCGGGCGATGGGCAGCACCGCCCCCATGGGGAACTGGTGCGACGGCGTGACATAGGCGATGCGCGCAGGCGGCAGGTCACGGGTGTCCAGCCCGTGAGTGTCGACCGCGACCGGCCGGGCGATGGCGCCGGTGGCTTCAAAACAGTAGCGCGCCATGCGGTAGCCCGGCTCCTCGAAGATAAACGCATCGCCGGGGTTCAACAGCAGCCGTGCGCACAGGTCCAGCCCCTGTTGCGAACCGTGTACGACGAGGATCTGCTCGGGCTCACAGACCAGCCCTCGCGCACGTCGCAAGTAACCTTGCAGCGCAGCGCGCAAACGCTCCTCGCCCTCAGGCTGGCCGTAATAGAGCGTGGGCTGGTGCTTGACCAGTTCGGCGCGGTAGGCGCGTTGCCAGCCCAGCGCCGGGAAGTCGCGGGAGGCCACCGAGCCGTATTTGAAGTCGATACGCGCCGCTGGCGATGCCACGGTGTAGGGCGTCAGGGCAGCTACACGCTGGCCATACGAGGACAGCGCGGGCGATGACGCCGAGCCTTGATCGGCGCGGGCCCGAGACGGGCCTGCCACCCGCGCTACCCGGGTGGCCTTGCCTGCCGAGGTCAATACGAAACCTTCTGCCGCCAGTTGCTCATAAGCCGCCGTGACCGTGGTGCGGGACACACCCAGCTCGGTGGCCAATGCACGGGTCGACAACAGCTTTTCGCCTTCGCCAAGCGTGCCGTCTTCGATCTGTGCGCGTAACAGCCCGTAGATGCGCCGCTCCGTGCCGCGTGGGAGTGGCGATGCCGCATAGGAAAACTGGCCCATTGAAACACCTCAAAACTGGCACTTTTTATTGTGCAGGCGGTGGCCGAGATTATGGGTCCGTCTCCCTTTGAAAAGAAATCCCCATGTACATCCCCGAGCACTTTGCCGAACGCCGCCCGGCGCACTGGCAACGCATTATCCGCGACAACCCGTTGGGCATCCTGGTAGCGCCGGGTGACGGCGCCGTGGACGCGGACCACATTCCCTTTGAATTCGACCCCGACCACGGCGCCCATGGACGGTTGAGCGCGCATGTGGCCCGGGCCAACCCCGTGTGGCAGCGCGCGGTCAGCGGCGTGCCGGTGCTGGTGATCTTCCGGGGGCGGGATGCCTACGTGTCGCCCAACGGGTTTGCCTCCAAACAGGACACCCATCGCCAAGTGCCGACCTGGAACTACGAAGTGGTCCACGTGCACGGCGTGATGCGGGTGGTGGACGAACAACGCCTGCGCCGCACCCTGGCCCGGCTGACCCGCCACCACGAGTCCGGCGAGCGCAAGCCCTGGAAAATGGGGGATGCGCCCAAGGATTACCTGACGCACATGCTGGCCAACATCGTGGGCATCGAAATCGAACCGCTGCGGGTGGAATGCAAACGCAAACTCAACCAGAACAAGACGATGGGCGACCGGCGCTCGGCCATCGCTCACTTGCGCGCCAACGGCCACGAGGCGCTCGCCTCGGTGATGCAAGAAACCCTCGTTCAACCGCAGGAGCCTGGCCCGTGGAATTGACTGTCACCACCCTGCTCGTCACCTTTGCCGGCGTGTTCCTGATCAGCTTCATGAAGGGCGCGTTTGGCGGCGGCTTTGCGATTGTCGGCATACCGATCCTGTCCCTGGTGATGGACCCGATCACCGCAGGCGGCCTGCTTGCGCCGCTGTTTATCGCCATGGACCTGTTTGGCCTGCGCTACTGGAAACCGTCAACCTGGTCGGCGCACGACTTGCGTTGGCTGCTCCCCGGCCTGGTGGTCGGCGTGGGGCTGGGCTACTGGCTGTTTCGGGCCTTGGACCCTCGCGCCATCGCCATCGTGATGGCGCTGATTACCCTGATCTTTGTGGGGGTGTGGTTCAAGACCGGCGCCCAGGTGCAGATTCGCCCGCGCTCGGCGTCCAAGGCCGTGGCGGCCGGTGTGACCTCGGGTATTACCACCATGGTCGCGCACTCCGGCGGGCCGCCGCTGGCCATTTATTTGTTGCCGCGGGGCCTGGGCAAACAGCTCTACGCGGGCACGACGAGCCTGTTTTTTACTGTGGGCAACCTGCTCAAGGCCGTGCCCTGGCTGATGCTGGCCATGCCCAGCGGGAATGTGCTGAGCCTGACGCTGATGTGCCTGCTGGCCGTGCCCAGTGGCGTGTGGCTGGGCTGGAAACTGCATGCCCGGCTGGATCAGCGCCAGCTGTACCGCGCCTGTTATGGGCTGCTGGTGGTGACCTCATTCAAGTTGCTGTGGGATGGGGTGCACGGCTACCTCAGTTAGGGCCGAGGCCCTTCAAAGCCCCATGCCACCCAAGAACGCATCCACCTGCTGCTCGAAACGTGGCCGGTCAAACTCGATCAGCGCCATTCGCCACAGGCCCTGCAAATAGGTGGTTATCACCGCGGCGGTGGTGAGTGGGTGCATCGACGCGGGCAGCAGGCCGTTGGCCTGGTCCTCGCTCAGACGCTCACACACCATCGCTTGCACAACCGCCAGGCCCTGCTGCGCGCGCTCGCGCAGTTCGGCGTCGGACAGCACGTCATCCGTCACCATCGCGGCGATCATGCACAACTGCGACGGCATTTGTGCAGAGGCCATGTCCTCAAGAATGATCTGGAAAAACGCGCGAACGCCTTCAGCCGCACTGGGCGCAGATAACAGCGCCTCAAAGCGACGTCGAACGATTTGATCCTCGTAACGTTGCAGGCAGGCGAGGTACAGCGCCTTTTTGCTCTTGAGCGAGTTGTAGAAGGAGCTTTCGCCAATTTCCATCACCTTGAGCAGGTCACGCAAGCCCGTGGCGGTGTATCCCCGAGCCCAAAACAGGGCGGTGGCTTTGTCGATCGCCTGTTCAAAGTCAAATGCAATTCTTCTGGCCATGCCGTCGGTCACCCATTCTGTAACGGCTGATACAATATCATTGACAACCCGATCCAGCGCGCCTTATTTTTTGTAGCACTCGCTACAAACAATCCTGGAGACTGTTATGCCCGCTGTATCCGCCGCTTCGCCCACCCACAACGCTCAGTTTGTCCTGCCACCCGCCACCGATGCCGTCACCCCGTTTGAAGTGCATGTGCCCCAGGACGCCCTGGATGATTTACGCCTGCGCCTGCGCCTCACACGCTGGCCAGACGCGGAGCTGGTCGATGACTGGTCCCAAGGCGTTCCGCTGAGTGCCGCCCGTTCACTGGTGGACTACTGGCTCAACGACTACGATTGGCGCAGGTTCGAGGCGCGCTTGAACGGCTTTGCGCAGTTCCGCACCCGTATCGACGGCGTTGGCATCTACTTCATTCATGCACGCTCGCCCCACCCTGACGCCATGCCGATTCTGCTGACCCACGGCTGGCCCGGCTCGGTGGCAGAGTTCCTGGACGTGATCGAACGGCTGACCGACCCCACCCGGTTCGGCGGCCAGGCACAGGACGCCTTTCATGTCGTGGTGCCCGCGATCCCGGGCTACGGCTTTTCCGACAAACCTACCGAACAAGGCTGGAACCCGGCACGTATTGCCCGCGCCTGGACCGTGTTGATGACTGAACGCCTGGGCTACGAGCGATGGGTGGCACAAGGCGGCGATTGGGGCGCCGCCATCACCACCGCCCTCGCGGGCCAGGCGCCTGAAGGGCTGATGGCGGCGCATGTCAACTTGCCCATGGTGGTTGCGGCTCAACTGCCCACCCACCCCACCGAACAGGAACGCCAGGCACTGGCAGACATCGAGCGCTACGTGTCCGACAAGGCCGGGTACGCCAACCAGATGAACACCCGCCCCCAAACCATCGGCTACGGGCTGAACGATTCGCCCGTTGCGCTGGCCACGTGGATGTACGAAAAGTTCCAGGAATGGACCGACAACGAAGGCCGCCCCGAGGACGCCCTCACCCGCGACCAGATGCTCGACGATATCTCGTTGTACTGGTTCACCGGCACCGGCACCTCCAGCGCTCGTCTCTACTGGGAAGGCGTGGGTAAAACCATTCGCGGCCCGGACTTTTTCTCCGGTGCGCGCTCAGGCGTTGCGCGCATAGAAGTGCCCATGGGTGCGAGCATCTTCCCCGCCGAAACCTTCCGCCCGCCGCGTGCGTGGGCGCAAGCGGCCTGGGCCGATCTGTTCTATTGGAATGAGGTGGAAAAAGGCGGGCATTTTGCGGCGTTCGAGCAGCCGGCGATTTTTGCCAAGGAGTTGTGGCAGGCCTTTCGCAGGTTCCGCTGACCGGATCAGGGGAGTGCCGACGCTCCCCTGCCTTGCGTGACGGCCAGGGTCAGGGCTTTTTGGCCGCCGCGTCGTAGATCACGTAGATCTTCTCGTAGCCCTTGGTTTCAAACACGCCGGTCCAGCCTTTGGGCAGGGTCACCGACTCACCCGGGCCGACGGTCATCACGCTGCCGTCAGACGACGTCAACGTGACGCTGCCCGAGATGAAGTAAAGAAACTCGTCATACGCCGTGCCCGGTGCGCCCAGCGCCTCGCGCATCGGGCCGGATTTGTACAGGCCGTTCTGGAACACTCCGTCCTTGGATTCGTAACGCACCACGTCCACGGTCGGGGTGCCTTCAGTCACGGCCTTCACCGCATCGGGGCGCGAAAACGCGGCACCGGCCACGTCGGCCCGGGACGTTTTGATCGGCTTCAGAACATCCGCCTGTGCCAGGCCAGTCCAGAGGCCGGCGGCCATCAATGTGGCAACGATCAGATTTTTTTTCATTAGAGACGCTACGCAGTGGGGGGGTTGGCGCGTAGTAGACAGCAATCATCTGCAAAAAAACAGCTGATACCCGTGCGCCAAACCACCCCCTGCCCGTTGTTGTGATCGGGCGCGCAAATCTATTGCGGTGATTAATTAATTCAATCACCTCGCCTTGTGGCTGAGCGATGCCTTTGTGCCACTATTTGCCACCTACGTCGTTGAAAAACCTCAAAATCGGATCCAACAGGAGACTTGCCGTGCTGCTCAGGACTTTGCGCATTCCCGTCCGTGCCACCCTCAGCTTTGCCGCCATCACCGCGCTGCTGGTTTTCCTGGGCCTGGTTTCCCTGTGGAACATGCGCGCCATCCGCACCCTGGCCGCCGACCTCGAGCAGCACTCGATGGCCAGTGTGATCGCCGCCGACCGCGTCAACGCAACGGCGCTGAAACTGCTGCTGGAAAGTCGTCGCCTGATCGCCCAGTCCAATGCCGCACCCAAAGACGTGACCATCCAGAACATCCGTAATTTTCGCACCACGGTCCTTGCGCAATTGCAGGCCTACAGTGCCTTCATCGCCGACGACCAGGAGCGGCAATTGTTCAACGTGGTCAGCGATGGCATCCAGCGCCTGACCCGGCTGGCAGACAGCTGCATCGACTTCAGCCAAAAAGGCCAGAACGCCGAAGGTGCCGCCCTGCTGGATGAGCAAGTGCCACTTAACAAGGTGATGCAACAGGCCATCGATCAACTGGTACAGCGCAACATTGACAAGGCAACCCGCGCAGGCGTCGACTCTGCGCGCACCTACAGCCAAAGCCTCACGTTCATTATTGCGATGATCGTGATTGCCAGCCTGGCCACGCTGGTGCTGGCTTATTTCTTTACGCGCAGCATCGCGGCGCCGCTCAACTATGCGCTGTCGATCAACGACACCATCGCCCGTGGCGACCTGCGCAGCGAGATCGTGGTCCAGGGCCGCGATGAGCTGTCGGACCTGCTGCAATCGGCGAAAACCATGCAGGCCAACCTGCGCGACACTCTGCGCCTGATGGGCGATTCGTCGATGCAACTGGCCTCGGCCGCTGAAGAAATGAGCGCGGTCACTGGCGAGTCCAGCCGCAGCCTGCAGCATCAGAACCAGGAGATCGAACAGGCGGTGACCGCGATGAACCAGATGACCGCCGCGGTCGATGACGTGGCGCGTCATGCGGCCTCGGCCTCGCAGGCGGCGCGCGCGTCCGGCACATCAAGCCAAACCGGCGCGCAGCGGGTGACGCACACCGTGAGCGCCATCGAAAAACTCGATGCCACGGTGCAAGGCGCCAGCAGTCAGGTGCAGGCACTGGCGGCGCAGTCACAAGACATCAGCCAGGTCGTTGAGGTGATTCGCACGATTGCCGAACAGACTAACTTGCTGGCGCTCAATGCCGCCATCGAAGCGGCCCGTGCCGGTGAGCAAGGTCGCGGATTCGCGGTGGTGGCCGACGAAGTCCGCGCCCTCGCTGGCCGCACCCAGCAGTCCACCGGGGAGATCGCGCAGATCATCGAGCGCATCCGCCTAGGGACCGAACACGTCACCCTCGCCATGCAAGGCAGCTGCACCGAAGCCCAGGGCACGCTGTTGATTGCCCACGAAGCGGGCGCTGCGCTGACGGACATTGCCACGGCCGTCGAGCAAATCAACCAGATGAACACCCACATCGCCCAAAGCTCCGAAGAACAGGCGGGCGTGGCACGCGCCGTGGACCGCAACCTCACGCGTATTCGCGACCTCTCGGCACACAGCGCAACAGGCGCACAGCAGACCTCGGTGGCCAGCACGGAACTGGCGCGGCTGGCAGCGGATATGCGTGGGTTGGTGGAGCGGTTTTCGCTTTAGACGGGGGCTGGCAACCGCGCTCCAGGCGTTTTGCACTTCATATGGGAACCTCAATAGCTGAATGGACCACTCATTCCAGCTTCCAACCCCCAATGATTTGCGCGCGCAGCGTCTGGATTCCCATGCCCACTATCCACTCGACCTCCCCCCCAATAGCAACCTATACGGGCCCCACGTGTGCCCCGGCGGATGACGAAGCCAAACCGCAGCCGTCATTGACAAGCACGCCAGACAAACCGACGGTCAGTGAACCCCTCAGGCCAACAACACTCGAGGACCGCAAGCTCAAAGCCTCGCAGACGCAACTCAGCCAAGTCGCGCTGACGTCATCCGATACACCACCGCTTGAGTCAGACACCCGGGCCCGCGTGCAGTTGAATGCATCCTCCGCCAAGATGGGAGATTTGCGAGGGCCTAATCAAGGGCCTTCGATACGGGCTAAAAACCAGCTGTACCTGCCTTCCAAACGCGAGTCCAAAAACTTCAATACTCAGGTAAACCTGCATCGCGACGAAATCGATGCCGAACCTGGGACAGGCAGTACGACGGTCGCCTGCCGTCACTTGGCATTCGAGTATTTCAATACCGACAAGAAAGCCAACTTCTTGCATACCGTCAGGAATGAAGAAGCGATCAAGGACTATTTTTCCGGCGGAAAACTACGCAGCGCCAATCAAGGCATTCAACACCTGGTTGCAGCGGCGACCGATCGAAATGCGTGTGTCATTTCTGCCGACACGCTCGCCTTTGTCGTGTTTGAGGTGGGCCGCAAATTGAAACAACGAGGCGAATCCGCCACCGACCTGATGATTGTCTCCAGCAACCATGCGATGGCGCTGTCAATTCAGTTAAAGGACCGTGACCGTGAGCGCGTCTGCGTCAGTTTCTACGACCCCAACGTCACCACCAATCACTTCCGGGTTGAAGGCAGGGGGCTCGATGACCTGGATGCCTTGATGCAGGTCGGCAGCCCACTGGCCCCGTATCGCGAAGCAGGCAGCCACGCCTTCACGATCCTGGCCAAAGAAGACTTTTTCAAGCCCGAGCAGTTGGACGTTTTTTTAAAATCCACACGCCACTCGACGCGCCAGCAGGTTCTGGCCTCGTCGATCCATCAGGCCCTTACTCGCACCGACCCGACCGTGCTCCAGAAACTGGTCCAGACAGCCGTGAATGAGCATCCGCGCGGCGGGCCTTCGTTGAAAGCCGCGTTGGCGGCGCTCGACTACGGTATACCGGGCATGTTCCGCGCACTGCAAGATGGCCAGATCGATTCGGCCGTCGCCTACACCAAGGCGGTGAGGTCACTGGTATCAAAAGGTCTATTGTCATCCAACGACCTGAGTGAATTGCTCAAGTCCGATTATTCGAACGGCGCCTTTTCTGCGTCCGCCCTTTATTTGCCGATGTCGCGAGGAAATACAAAAACCGTTGGCAACTACCTTGATCAGGTCACCGATGCCCTGGCGTCTGGCGAGCTGAGCAAAGACCATGTAAAGGCACAGTTTTCCCCCCATAGCATGCTGAACATACAAGGCCTGAGTAGCGTGTGGCAGCGACGTGACGTGAAGATGCTCGAGACGGTCGCGCAACAGCTAGGCAAATGCCATGATCGAGGATTGCTGGACCGCAATGACATAAAAGAAATACTGAGTGCTCAACTGCCACCCACTGCACGCGGTGCGGCGCTGAACAACGATCCCCTGGCCTTTGCCAGAAGCAAAGACGTCCCGCCCCTCAAAGCGGCGCTAAGGCCTTTAGTTGATCGCGGCGCGTTGCAAAAGCAGGACGTCAAGGAAATCCTGGCGCAGTTGGGCTTCGTCGATACATCACTAAAGACCCGATTCAAGAACCTCCTGAGCTGACTAAATGTAAGACCACTCATCCCCAGCCTGGCCCGGACCTCGGCCAGGCTGCGGGGTTGATACAACTTGCAATATTCCATAAAGATGGAGGCCTTGTTCAGGGTGTGTCCTTCATGTCTGCAACGTTTAACACCAACACTGTCGCCATTGGCTTGATTGCCAAGGCGCAAGGTTGCGTTGCGCACGCCCTCAAATCGAAGAAACAGTCGCTCATGTGATCGGGGCGCGCTGTCCCGTCAGATGAGCTGACAGGACACAGGCGCGACGGACACCCTCCCTCTGCTGACCTCCCTCTGCCCTTCTGACGGTGACGAAATCGGTCAACCATCAGGAGAAAGCGCATGTCATCGTTCCAAGGTATCTGGGTTCCCGTGGTCACGCCGTTCCACCACGGCGCCATCGACTTCGTCGGCTTGCGCCGGCTGGTGGGGCACCTGCTGGAAAAAGGCGTGGCCGGCATCATGGTCTGCACCACCACCGGCGAGGCGGCGTCGCTGCTCAAGCACGAACAACTGGCGGTGCTGGATACGGTGCTGGAGCTCGTACCCCCGCAGCAGGTGGTGATGGGCCTGTCGGGCAACAACCAGATCGAGCTGCTGCAATTTCAGAGCGAACTGCAAAAACGCCCGCTGGCGGGGGTGCTGGTGCCCGCACCAAGTTATATCCGCCCCTCCCAGGCGGGCCTTGAGGCGTTTTTTCGCACCGTCGCCGACGCGTCCAGCGTGCCCGTCATCCTGTACGACATCCCCTACCGCACCGGCATTGCCTTTGAACAGGCCACGTTGCTGCGCATCGTCGCCCACGAACGCATCGTGGCCATCAAAGATTGCGGCGGCAACCTGAGTAACACCCTGGCGCTGCTGGCCAGCGGCCAAGTGGATGTGTTGTGCGGCGAAGACGTGCAACTCTTCAACGCCCTGTGCCTGGGTGCCAGCGGCGCCATTGCCGCATCGGCGCACGTGCACACCGAGCGCTT
The DNA here is from genome assembly GCF_054071325.1 of Pseudomonas sp. SDO5215_S409. NCBI lineage: Bacteria > Pseudomonadati > Pseudomonadota > Gammaproteobacteria > Pseudomonadales > Pseudomonadaceae > Pseudomonas > Pseudomonas sp. SDO5215_S409. Next base: position 14,666 of record NZ_JBSVWN010000065.1, read on the forward strand.
CGTGGCACTGCATCAACAGATCCGCGACGGGCAGTTGGCGGCCGGGCGGCACACCTTTTTCCAGCTCCTGCCGTTGATCCACACCCTGTTCAGCGAGCCCAACCCGGCCCCGGTCAAAGCCGCACTGGCGCTTGCAGGGCTGATCGGCAGCGAACTGCGCGAACCCATGCAACGTGCCAGCGAAGCGCTGGTGCAACGGTTGCGGGCCCTTGAGCCGTGATGAACGGCGTGGGAATGAGCGGGGCATCCGCTCTTTTTGAGCGGTAAGCGCGCAAGGGTGGCCCGCGTGTTTAAGCCCGGCTCATGCCGCTGATCGAACGCCAGGCGGCCTGTGCCAACGCATCGCGCCAGATTCGTGGGCTTGTCGTTGTGCGCCCGGCCAGCCAAGCGCGGCAGTAGCTGTCGGCCTGGCCGATGATCAGCGACGGCATCAGTTCGGCCGGTACGTTGGCCAGTGGGTCACCGCGCCCCGGGCCGGCCAGCCAGTCGTTGAGTAACGTGTTGCGCGTGTGGTTGCGGCTTTCCAGCTCGGCCGCGAACGGGCCTTTGGTCACGGCTGGGTGGGCGAGGTACTGGAAGCGCGCCCACTGCGGTTCGCTGTCCACCCAGTCCACGTAGCTGTGTACCAGCGCGTACACGCCCTGCTCTGCCGTGTCGGCGGCATCAAGGTAGCGCCCGCGCAGCTGCGCCTGGTCATCCAGCGCGGTGAAGAACAGCGCCGCCACCAACCCCTCCTTGTTGCCAAAGTGATGGTAAATGGCGCCGACGCTGGTGTCGCATCGGGCACGGATCATTTCGATCGTGGTGGTTTCCAGCCCTTGTTCGTTGAACAGGTCCAGGGCGGTCTTGAAGATGTCGCGCTTGAGTTCGGCCCGTCGGCCGGGGAAACAACGCTGGAGCAGAGTCAGGGTTTGCATGCGGCGCACAGTCAAAAAAGGAGGCGGTGGGCAGCTTGACAGATTTCCCGCTAACCGAATACCGTTCCGTTACAGAACATTATTCTGTAAAAGAACAACATTCGGTAATCCTGCCAGCGAGGCGATTTTATGAGTCAGTTTTTAAGCCTGTTCAACAGCGTCGGTTCACACGCATTCAGCAAACTGGTGTGCCAGACAGCGCCCTACTTCAGCACCATCGACCCCTTGATGACCCAAGTGCGCCCAGGGTTTGCCTGCGTAGAAGTGCCGTTCACCCAAGCCATCACCAACCATTTGGGCACCGTGCATGCGATCGCGTTGTGCAACGCGGCGGAATTGGTGGCCGGCACCATGACGGACGTGTCGGTGCCCGCAGGGGCGCGCTGGATTCCCAAGGGCATGACGGTCCAGTACGTGGCCAAGGCCAAGACCGCTGTGACGGCTCGCGCAAACGGCGAAGCGATTGATTGGCACACGGCCGGCGACAAGGTCGTGCCGGTCGAGGCCGTGGACACCGATGGGAAGGTGGTGTTCACGGCGCAGATCACCATGAACGTCAAATTGGCGTAGGCGCCTGGGGTCTGCCGCCCGTCAGCTGCCGCAATTGCCGGTGATGTGCTCACCGGCAAACACCTTGCGCACGAACGGCGTCGAGTCTGCCAGCGAACCGTTGACGGTGGCGGAGTGATCCAGCTGCGGGTAAAAGTGCCATTCGATACGGTCACCGGCCTGGCAGGCGTCGCGCACCAGGGCTTTTTGCCCCGGCACGAACACATCCCGGTCCTGGCCGCCGGTGCCGAGGAACACCGGGATGTCGGTTTTCAGCGTCGGGTAGGCCGACGCGCGGTTCACCTGCTCCAGCGCTGGTTTGGGCGAGCGTTTGAAGCTGTTGTTGAAGGTCAGCCCGTCGGCTACCACCCGTTGCTCAATCGCGTGCAGGCAATCGTGCTGGCTGAGGTCGAATGCCGGGAGGGCACGCTCGCTCAGGTAGTCGGTGGGTACGAAGGAAGGGTCCAGCAAGGTCGCGGTACTCAGGCGCAGCAGGTTGTAGGCGAAGGTCGGTACGACCGAACGACGGGCCTGTTCCAACTCGGCACTTGGCGCTGGCCTGCGGTCAGTGGCGTACGGGGTGCCGGTGGCGACCACCCCCACAATCTCCAGCTCCGGCGCGTAGTCTTTGGCATACACCGCCGTGGCGAATGCCGCCCGGCCGCCCTGTGACTGGCCAAACACCACCACTCGTGCAGACAGGTCAAACCCTGCCGCTTGCACCGCCCGGATACTGTCGAGCACGCCATACGCCAGCGGGCTCGTCAGCCCATAGGGGTGCAAGCCGGGCGTGCCAAGCCCTTGGTAATCCGTAGCGACAATGGCGTAGCCCTGGGCCAGCCAGTGATTGAGGTAACGCACATCCCGCGGGCTGCGCCCGGCAAACGACGGCGCGCAGCGGTCGGCGCTGCCAACGGTGCCATGAGCCCAGGCCATCAACGGCCAGCCGCCCGGCGGCGGCGCCCCTTTAGGCACAAACAGCGCGCCCGACACCACCACCGCCCGGTGCCGGTCCAGCCCGTCGGTGGAGGTGTACAGCAGGCGGATATTCTGCCCGGCCTCCGGCAGGCTTTGCGCGGGCGTCAACGGCTCGGTGCGCAGCATCTGGCCGGGCGCGGCGGGCAGCGGGTCGGCCCAGCGGTAAAAGGCACCGACGCCCTCGTCCGCCGCATTGGCCGCGCTGCAAACGAGTAACCAGGCCAGCAGCGCACAGACCGGCAAACGCCCCATCACCAGCCCTCTTTCAACAGGCGCAGCTCCAAGTATTGCAGGAGCATGATGGTCTTGCCGTCGACAATCTCACCGCTCTGCACCATGGCAAAGGCGGCCTCGAAACCCAGCTCCAGCACTTCGATGTCTTCGCCCTCTTCCGCCAGGCCGCCGCCCTCGCCGATACGGTCGCCCGGCTGATAGTGCCCCACGAAAAAGTGAATGCGCTCGGTCACCGACCCCGGGCTCATGAAGGCCGAATAGACTTTTTCGAGAGCGCCGACGCGGTAGCCGGTTTCTTCCTCGGCCTCCAGGCGAATCCGTTCCTCGGGGCTGGCGTTGTCCAAAAGCCCGGCGGCGGTTTCGATCAGGTAGCCGTGGTAGTCATTGACGAAGGTCGGCATGCGGAACTGGCGAATCAACAGCACCGTGCGCTGTTCACGGTTGTACAGCAGCACCGTCGCCCCGTTGCCCCGGTCGTAGACTTCACGGGTCTGGGCCTGCCAGCTGCCGTCGCGGCGGCGCAGGTCGAAGCTGTACTTTTTCAGTACGTACCAGTTGTCCGAAAGCAGTTCTTCGGTGTGGATGCGAACGGGGCTGTTGTCCATGGTCGGGCCTTGAGTCGTGGGACCGCGAGGATGTCGCGCCAGCCCCGGCACCGTCAAGATGGCGCTCGAGGCTGTGCAGTGGTCATACTCGGCAAGCGATCGGTTGTCACGGCGGTCGCCTTTCATCTTTCTATGGCCAGGCATCTGTTAAAACCCTGCCTGGCCTTTGCCCTGGACCCTTCATGTTTTCACGTGCCCTCTCCCGTCTGAGCCTGCGCTGGTTGCCCCTGCTGTGCATGGCCGTGTTGATCGTCGGCTTGCCGGTGGGGTGTGCGGTGCTGCAACACAAGGAGCGCGAGCTGTTGTTTCAGATCGAGCCCGGCACGGCCAGCTGGTACACCGGCCTGCCGCGCGAGGTGCAGGAGTTCGACCTCAAGCCCGCCCGTTTCAAGGCCGGGCAAAACCTGCATGGCTGGTGGTGGCCCGCCGCACAAAAGGACGCACCGGCGATTCTTTACCTGCACGGCGTGCGCTGGAACCTCACCGGCCAGCTGTTTCGCATCGCCCAATTGCAGGCGCTGGGCTTTTCGGTGATGGCCATCGACTACCGCGGGTTTGGCCAGAGCCATGGCGACCTGCCGTCTGAAGCCCGCGTGTATGAAGACGCACGCATCGCCTGGGAGCGTTTTGAGCAGCTGCAACCCGACCCGGCCAAACGCCTGATCTACGGGCATTCGCTGGGCGGCGCCGTGGCGATCGACCTCGCGGCAGAGCTGGGCAAGCAGCAGCCTGCGCCGGTGCGCGGGTTGGTGATCGAGTCCACGTTCACCTCGCTGGCGGACGTCGCGGCCGCGGTCGCAAACACCCGCTTGCCGGTGCGCTGGCTGCTGTCGCAGAAGTTCGACTCCATCGACAAGATCGCCGACATCCATATGCCGTTGTTGGTGGTCCACGGCCTCGACGACCGGTTTGTACCGCCGCGCTTCAGCCAGCAACTGTTCGACGCTGCCTTGCCCCCCAAAAGCCTGCTGTTGGTGCCCGGTGCCAGCCATAACAACAGCATGAGCCTGGCGGGCGGCAATTATCGCCAGGCACTCGAGCGCCTGATGCAAACGGCGATGCCTGCGCACGTTGCAGGGTCCTCCAGCGCGACGCCCGACAACTCGTAAGTCGGCATTTCGGCACCGATGTGCAGCGGGCCTGTCAAGCGCAAGCCCAGCACTTGCGGGGCCCAAACCCCTATTGGTCAAATATTGACCGAACGTTAAATCGCCTTCCCCACCGGGCTGACGCGAAGTTATCCACAGAGATACCCACGGTTTTCGTGGACAACTCTTTTTACGTATTTAGGTTTTTTCATCCGAGAAAGCCCTGTAACACCGCAGTGGCGCAGGAAAATATCGCGTGGGGCGGCGGCAGATTGCCTTTGAGGCAACGGAGGGATAATCTCGCACAAACCCGCATAAACGAGCACAAACATGCATAACACCCTCGACCTTCCCTCCTTGCGCAAACAGAAGATCCTGTTACTCCTGGAGCGCGACGGCAAAGTCACCGCGTCCGAGCTGGTCGAGCATTTCGCCGTCTCGCAGGACACCATCCGCCGTGACCTCGGCGAGCTCGCCGCCGCCGGCCTGTTGCAGCGGGTTCACGGCGGCGCGCTGCCCAGGCCCAAAGACACGGGCAAGGACTTTTTCACCCGCGCAGGCGAAACCAACGACGTCAAGCGCCAACTGGCGCAATTGGCGGCCAGCCATGTCGAAGACGGTCAGATCGTGCTGTTCGACTCCGGCACCACCACCCTGCAAATCGCCCGGGCCCTGCCCGCGGGTATCACCCTGACGGCGGTTACCCACTCGCCGATGATCGCCATTGCCTTGTCCGCTCACCCCGGTGTGACGGTGATCCTCGCGGGCGGCCAGCTCAACCCCGTCACCATGGCCGCCAGCGGGCATGAAGCCTTGCGGCTGATTCAGGGCATCCAGGCCGACCTGCTGTTTACCGGCGTGTGCGCGCTGCACCCGCAAGTGGGCATCAGCTCGCTGCATTTTGAAGAGGTGGCCGTGAAACAAGCGATGCTCGACAGCGCCTCACAGGTGATCGCCGTGACCCTGGCCGACAAGCTCGGTGCGGTGGAGCCGTTTGTCGTGGCGCCGTGCAGCCGCATACACACGCTGATTACCGAATGGCATGTGCCGTCGGGCAGCGTCGAGGCTTATGAACGCCTGGGGCTGGATGTGGTGCAGGTGGACGTGTGAGCCGGCAGCGAGAAAAAACAGCCGCAAATTAATTTAAACCTTTTGCGTCAGCGCCGGTTCAACAGCAGGTAACCCCACTGCACCGCTCAAGGAGAAACATCATGAACACGCGTCTGATGAAACACCTGGGACTGACGTTTGCACTGGTCGCTGGCCCCCTGTCGACCGCCCTGGCGGCCACCTCCAATGACTTCGTGGACAACGCCGCCCAAGGCGGCATCACCGAAGTGGAGGCCGGTAAGCTGGCGCTGGAAAAAAGTGCTTCGGCCGACGTCAAGGCATTTGCCCAGCACATGATCACCGACCACACCCAAGCCAACCAGGCACTGGCCAGCCTTGCGAAAAAGCTCGACATCGAAGTGCCGGATGACGCGGCCCTGACGGACAAGGCCAAGAAAATGATCCTGGAAATCCGCGACGAGTCCTTCGACAAGGCCTACGCCAACAACCAGGTCGACGCTCACGAAAAAACCGTCGCGCTGTTCAAGAAAGAGGCCGCCTCTTCGGACAACCCCGAGCTCAAAGCCTTTGCCGAGAAGACCCTGCCTACCCTTGAAGCGCACCTGAAAATGGCCAAGGCGTTGCAAGCCCAGCATTCCCATTAACCGCGCGCAACCCGGAGGTTCTCGACCATGAGTGCCCAATTGAACGGCAAGAAGATTCTGATCATCACCGCCAATACCGGCATCGAGCGCGACGAATTGCTCAGCCCCCTGGAGACGCTGCGCGGTTTTGGCGCGACGGTCACCCACGGCTCCAGCGAAGGCGGCACCACCCAGACCTTCCGCCACGACACCGAGAAGGACAAGACCGTCGAGTCTGACGTAAAGCTGGCCGATGTGGTCGCCGGGGACTTTGACGCTCTGGTGATCCCCGGTGGCACCGTCAACGCCGATACCTTGCGCCAGGACGCCTCGGCACTGCGCTTGATCAAGGACTTCGTCCGGGCGGGGAAAACCGTCGCGGCCATCTGTCACGGGCCTTGGGCGTTGATCGACGCAGGCGTGATTGGCGGCAAGACGCTGACCTCGTACAAAAGCGTGCGCATCGACCTGGAAAACGCGGGCGCGGCCAGTTGGGTGGACACTGCGGTGAAAGAGTGCCCGGCCAATGGTTGGACGCTGATCACCTCACGCACACCCGACGACCTGCCCGCCTTCAACCAGGCTATCGCCAAGGCACTGGCGGCCTAGAACCAGCGCTGCAATACGCACACAGGCGCCCGAGGGCGCCTGTGTTTTTTATGTTTTGACCGTCAATGGCTCGAGTGCTCGGGCATGGCTTTTTTCGGCCCGCCCACCGCCCACGCGATCAGCCCCAAGAGCGGCACGAAGATCAGTATCACCAGCCACAACCCTTTGGTTTCCCAACCGCTGGTGCTGCGCAGCACCGCGTTGATTGCCCACAATTCCAGCACCACCAACATCACCGCCAAACCTATCCAGACATATTCGATTTGCATGCGTCACCTCCTGAGGTCGTCATGCATTAGGTCCAGGGTTGGGCGCGAGGGTTCATTAAAATTGTGGTGCATTGCTTAATGCAACCTGGGCCTTGTGGCGTCATGCAAGCTGCATGAAACCGAAAATAGAAGATCCGCATAAGCCACTGTTTTAAAAAGAAAAATAATTATCCCTTATATCGGCACGACCTCTGCAATGCCCTTGACGACGAGGCGGGCATTTCGACCCGCCCGCTGTTATCCGTGAGGTTCCACCATGAATGCCATTGACCTGCTCAAAGCCGATCACGAACGTGTCAAAGCCCTGCTCACCCAGTTGAGCGAGTCCACCGAACGGGGCGTGAAAAAGCGCACCGAATTGCTGGCCAAGCTGGAAATGGAAATCTCGCTGCACACCCGTCTTGAAGAAGAAATCCTGTACCCCGCCTTTCGCAAGGCAGGCGGTAAAGAGCAAGACGTGATGTACCACGAAGCCAAGGAAGAGCACCGCACCGTTGATGCCTTGGTACTGCCCGACCTGAAGCAGACCCAACCCTCCACCACCGAGTTTTCTGGCCGGGTCAAAGTGGTGAAGGAACTGCTGGAGCATCACATCGAAGAAGAAGAAACCGAGATGTTCCCCCAGGCGAAAAAGCTGTTGGGTAAAGCCCAGCTGGAAGCGCTGGGCGAGCAGATGGAAGCCATGAAGGCGGCGCACAAAAAGCAGCAGGCGGGCAAGCCGATGGCCGCTTGATTGGCTCAAGCGCTACCGAACCGGCCGGTGCCTGGCCTCACGGCACCGGCAACCACCCTGTAAACGCACCGCTTTCATCCAACGGGCACCAGGCAAAATCCCACGGCGGGGGTGCCAGTGTGTCCAGCGGCACTGCTGGTATGTGGGCGCTTTTGCCATCCACCACCCGCAGCGGCGAGCCCTGCCACGCCAGTACCAGCCCGCGTGCCGGGGTTTCGTCGTTTGCCACCCACCGCGCCGCCGCTGCGATCATGAAGGCTTCGATAGGCTCTTCGTCGACTTCCAGGCGGTAGGCCGAGCCGAGCAGCCAGCGGCATACGCTCAGGTAGTACGTCCAGTTCGGCGACGGGCGGTGACGATACGACCACACCATAAAGCTGCGAAACAGGTTTAGGCCCTCGGGCGGATCGAGCTTGAGCAGCCCCGGGCAGATATCGAACAAGGTGTGCCAGTAAGGCAGCAGCCGCGCGTCCAGGTGCACGAAGCACCGGGCGTTGCTGGGGTAGTCGGCAGACGGCAGCGTGTCGTCACCCAAGGGGCGGCGGGAAACCAGGCGCGCAGCGCCGGCAGGCAAGGGATGGCTCATGAAACGCACTCACATTCGTGACGATAAACAGCCACCCGGCAACGGGAGGCCACGGGCATCGGTCAGAATGCGGGGGAGGCGCGAGGATTGGCCGAAGGCCAGGAATAACGCGGCGGCGCCTTGTTGCGCCGTTCATGAGCCGGGCGCGGGGCCTGGCGGATGCCCAGCAACCAGGCCAGGCCCAGCAGGAACACAATCGCCAGGGTCACCGCCGAGCAGATCGGACACGTCAGCGCCCCCGACCAGCCGCTGCCCGTCGCGCTGCCCAGGCTTTTGCCGACCACCGGCAGCTCACTGCCCTGGCTCGCGCAGAACACCCCGCCCAGCCCGTTGAGCACCTGGCCGGTCATCTGCCCATGCCCCAAACCGCAGGCGAACACGTTGAACAGGACGCAGAAATACAAGGTCCAGGCAGCAAGTGAACGGTAGGGGCGGCTGAGTTTCATGGCGGCGACTTTAGCACCGAACCCTGCCCCGGATGAAGCGGGGCGCGGCCTGTGACAGAACGTCGCAGATTACGCAGGCGGGCGCGGGTTGTTAGAATGCCCCCCTTCCTCGCAAAGCCTGACGGTCGATTCGTGGTTCCCAGGCGCTTCACAGGATGCACCGTTAATGAGTACGTTATTCACCCGCCGCAAGGTCCTCACCGGCATGGGATTGCTCGGCCTTGGCTTGTTGGCCGGCTGTGACAACAGCCCGAAACTGAACTTCAAGTACGGCAAGGACCTGAGCGACAAGATCATGGGCCGCACCTTCAAGCTCAAGAACACCGAGGGCGACACCGTCACCTTGAGTTCTTTTCGCGGCTTGATGCCCGTGGTGTTCTTTGGGTTCACCCAATGCCCTGCCGTGTGCCCCACTACCCTTGCGCGCATGGCCCAGGCCAAGAAGCTGATGGGCCGCGACGGCGAGATCATGCAGGTGATCTTCATCACCCTCGACCCGGAACGCGATACCCCCGAGGTGCTCGACAAATACGTCAAGGCCTTCGACCCAAGCTTTGAAGCGCTCTACGGCACCCCGGAAGAAATCGCCGTGGCCGCCAAGGAGTTCGGGATCTTTTATGAAAAGATCCCCACCGGCGACAGCTACACCCTCTCCCACACCGCCACAAGCTTTGTGTTCGACACCCGGGGCAACCTGCGCCTGGGCCTGTCCGCCTCACTTAACGCCAAAGAGTGCGCAGAAGACCTGCTCACCGTCATGGAGGTCTGCTGATGACTGCCGTTCGACACCTCAAGCGCTGGGCCCTCGGGCTGTCCCTGCTCACCCTGGCCGCGCACGCCAGCGCCCAGGTGCAAGTGACCGACGCGTGGGTACGCGCCACCGTGGCCGGGCAGCCGTCCAGCGGCGCCTTCATGACCGTCACCGCCGACACCGACAGCCAGTTGCTCAGCGTGGCCTCGCCGGTGGCCAAGACCGTGCAGATCCATGAAATGAGCATGAAGGACGACATCATGCGCATGGGCCCCGTGGACGCGGTGCCGCTGCCCGCCGGCAAGGCCGTCAAGCTCGACCCGGACGGCTACCACGTGATGCTGATCGACCTCACCGGCCAGATCAAGGAAGGCGACCAGGTGCCGCTGACCCTGACCGTGCAAAACGCCAAGGGCGACCAGCAGGTCATTCAAATCAAGGCCCAGGCCCGGGCGTTGAACGCCATGGACCACAGCACGATGCACTGAGGTTTATTCAGTTCAGCTTCAAAGCGTGTGAGGGGTTTCGGGGATTATCCCGCAGGTGCCGGGCGGTATTGTCGGCCTGCTGATTGCATTGATCAGCGGTGTCGTCCAACTGCCCCGGAGTTCGCCCCCCATGACCGCCCTGCACGCCATGCTCCAGGCCTTGGCTTCCACCCGCGCCAGCCAGGTGCTGGCCACGGTGGTCAAGGTCGAAGGTTCTGCCTACCGACGCCCCGGTGCACGCATGTTGATCGGTGCGCAGGGCCTGCGCATCGGCACCTTGAGCGGCGGTTGCCTGGAAGCCGAAGTGGCCAAAAAGGCCGACTGGCTGACCGCCGACGGCCAACCCTGCCTGCAGCGCTACAGCAGCGCCGAAGACGATGACGACCTCGACGCGCTCGAATACACCTTTGGGCTGGGCTGCAACGGCACCGTGCATGTGCTGCTTGAGCGCCTGCCAGACCCCGACCAGTACCTGCCCGTGCAATTGCTGCGCGAAGTCCAGGCCAGCGGCCAACCGGCGGTGCTGGCCACGGTAATTGGCGTGAGCGGCCCGTTGCCGGTGCTGTTGGCGGAGCGTTTCGCCCTGGACTGCAACCGCCAGCCGCGCACAGGCTCGACCGTGCTCGCGGGCCTGCCCGCGCTGCAACAAGACCTGCAAACCGCCCTGCACACCCGCCGCACCTCGGTGCGACGTTACGCCTTGGCCGGGGGTGAACTGGAAGTGTTGGTGGAATACCTGGCCGCGCCCCGCCGACTGGTGATCTTCGGGGCCGGGCACGACGCCCTGCCCTTGCTGCAACTGGCCACGTCCCAGGGCTGGCGGGTGAGCGTGATCGACAGCCGCAGCCATTTTGCCAGGGCTGAACGCTTTCCCGGGGCCGATCAGGTGCTGAACTTGGCGATCAACACCCCAGTGAACCTCCACGCGCTGCTCGACGGCGCCGCCGTGGCCGTCATGACCCACAGCTACGCGCAAGACCTGTTCTGGTTGCAACAGGCCTTGAACGGCACGCCTGCCTACATCGGCCAACTGGGCCCGCGTTACCGCACCGAACGGCTGCTGGCGCAGATCGCGCCCGCACCGTCGCGCCTGGCCCACCTGCATTACCCCATGGGCCTGGACTTGGGCGGCGACGGCCCGGAGGCCGTGGCCCTGGCGGTGTTGGCGGAGATCACCGCCGTGTTCAATGAGCGCAGCGGGCAGCGGCTCAAACAGCGTGACGAGCCGATTCACGCATCCGAGCTGCACAGCACCGTCAGGTAGTGGCCAGCGCCGCCGGGTCGATGGGCAAGCGGCGCAGGCGTTTGCCGGTCGCGGCGAACAGCGCGTTGACCACCGCCGGGGCAATCGTCACCGTCGACACCTCGCCAATCCCGCCGGGCGTTTCTTCACTCGCCAACAACTGGGTGTCGATCAGCGGCGCCTCGTTCATGCGCAGCATGCGGTAGCTGTCGAAGTTGCCCTGCTTCACGCGCCCGTCCTTGAACGTGATGTTGCCAAACAGCGCCGCCGTCAGGCCGAAGATCGCCCCGCCCTGCATCTGTGCCACCACACTGTCGGGCACGATCGCCCGGCCGCAGTCGACCACACAGGTGACTTTGTGCACGCGTACTTGGCCCGCCTTGTCCACGCTCACCTCGGCCACCTGCGCCGCATAGGTGCCAAAACAGAACGTCAGGGCCACCCCGCGCCCGCGCCCCGCTGCCGCTGGCGTGCCCCAGCCAGCCCGTTGCGCCACGGCCTCCAGCACCTTGCGCGCACGCGGGTGTTTGCCAAGCAGGGCCAGGCGGTACGCCACTGGGTCCTGCCCGGCCAACGCCGCCAGCTCGTCGATGAAACCTTCGACCATGAACACGTTTTGCGTGTGCCCCACGCCGCGCCAGAACCCGGTGGTGATGCCCGTGGCGGGTTCATGCCGGTTGTAGCGCACGCCGATGTGGGCAAAGTCATACGGCCCGCTGGGATCGCGGACGGCATCGCCGTCGATGTTATGGGTGAAGCGCTCGGGCAGCCAGCGCGCCAGGATCGAGGAACCGGTGACTTTGTGGGTCCAGGTGGTCGGCGTGCCCGCCGCATCCAGCCCGGCGCTCAAGTGGTTGAAATGGTAAGGCCGCAAAGTGCTGTGGCGCGTGTCTTCCTCGCGGGACCAGATGACCTTGAGCGGGAACGCCACCTGCCGGGCGAACGCCACGGCGTGGCGCACGAAGTCCACGTCCAGCCGCCGACCAAAACCACCGCCCAGCAGGTGGTTGTGCACCTGCACCTGATGCTCGGCCAGCCCGGTCAGTTCCACCGCCACGGCCTGCGCGCGCACCGGCACCTGGGTGCCCAACCACAGGTCGCAGCCATCGGGCCGTACGTGCACGGTGCAGTTGACCGGCTCCATGCAGGCATGGGCGAGAAACGGCACCTGGTACACCGCCTCGGCCGTCTGGCTGGCCTGGGCCATCCCTTGCGCCACATCCCCCACGCTGCGCACCTCTGCGCCCGGCGCCAGGGACGCCTGCTCAATGGCGGCGAGCATCTGCGCGCTCGAATACTCGGCGTTGGCGCCCGCGTCCCACGTCACCTCCAGCAAGCCCAAGGCCTTGCGGGCGGCGCCCATGTGCTCGGCCACCACCGCCACGGCTGTTTCGGTGCGCAGCACTTGCAACACGCCTTTGACCGCGATGGCGGCGCGATCATCCACACGGTCCAGGCGCCCGCCCACCACCGGGCAGGTCAGGATCGCGGCCAGCTTGACGCCCTCCGGCCGCGCGTCGATGCCGTAGCGGGCGGTGCCGTTGACCTTGCTGGAGGAGTCGGTGCGGTGCTGGGTGAGGCCGATCAGTTGGTAGTGCGCAGGGGTGGTCAGTTCGACCGTGTCCGGCAGCGGCAAGGTCGCGGCGCGTTCCACCAGCTCGCCATAGGCCAGGCGGCGCTGGCTGGCCGGGTGAAACACCGCGCCATCGCGGGCGCTGCAACTGCTCGGGGCCACGCTCCACTGCAACGCCGCCGCTTGCACCAGCAGGGTCCGGGCGGTCGCGCCGGCCTGGCGCAACGGCGCCCAGGCGCTGCGAATCGAGGTGGAGCCGCCGGTCACCTGAAACCCCAGCAATGGGTTGGCGTAGCGCGAGTTATCGGCCGGGGCGTGGGCGACAGTCACCTGGTCCAGGCGCACACCCAGCTCTTCAGCGATCAGCACCGGGATCGAGGTGTAGGTGCCCTGCCCCATTTCTACCTGGGCGACGGTAAACGTCACCTGCCCTTGGCGGTCAATGGTGATGAACGCGTTGGGCACAAAACGTTGCGCGCCGTCAGCAGGCGCCGCGCCAACGCCGGTGGGCAATGCCAGGCTCAGCAGCAACCCGCCGCCGCTGGCCGCACCCACCTTGAGAAAACTGCGCCGGGACAGGCCGGCCCGTTCACCGTTCATGCGCCCACCTTGACGAACTCGGCGCCCGCCGCCTGGTGAATCGCCGCACGGATGCGCACGTAGGTGCCGCAGCGGCAGATATTGCCGGTCATGGCGTTGTCGATATCGCTGTCGCTGGGGTGCGGGTTGCTGGCCAGCAAGGCCGTCGCGGACATGATCTGCCCCGACTGGCAGTAGCCACACTGCACCACTTCCAGGGCCTGCCAGGCTTGCTGGATACGCTGGCCGGCGGGGGTCTGGCCGATGGCTTCGATGGTGGTGATCTCCGCCCCGGCCAGCGCGCTCACCGGCATCACGCAGGCGCGGATCGGCGTGCCGTTCATGTGCACCGTGCACGCACCGCACAGCGCCATGCCGCAGCCGAACTTGGTGCCGGTCATGCCCAGCACGTCCCGCAGCACCCAGAGCAAGGGGGTGTCGTCGTCAACGTCCACGCTGTGGGCGTGACCGTTTATGTTCAATGTCTGAGCCACGGGCTTCTCCTGCCGATCAAAAAGACAAGCTTGATCTTAGGAGTTACGCCGCCGTGGAAGAACGCAGGCCGCCTTCACAGTCTATGAAGGCGGGCTAATCAAAGCAGGCGCAAGGGCGCGGCCAGGCTGGACGGGGTGGCGCGCAGGAAGTCGATCAGCGCGCGCAACTTGCGGCTGACGCGGCGCCGGTCGGAGTAATACAGGGTGAAACCGGGCAACGGCGGGCACCAGTCTTCAAACAGGCTGACCAGTTCGCCGCGCTGGATGAACGGGTCGATGTGCCCGCTGATCATGTAGCCGATGCCCAGCCCGTCCAGTGCACTTTGCACCAGCGCCGAAGAGTCGTTGACGATCAACCGCCCACGCACGGCCAACTGCAACACTTCTTGGCCGCGCACTAGGTCCCAGCGTTCGACCACGCCGCTGGAGGCACGAAAGCTGATGCAGTGGTGGTTGAGCAATTCGCTGGGATGCTGCGGCGTGCCATGGCGCGCCAGGTAGTCGGGCGAGGCGATGATGCGCATGCACAGCGCAGGGCCGACCTTGACTGCCACCATGTCTTGCTCGACGAAATCGCCGAAGCGAATCCCCGCGTCGAAGCCCAGCCGGGTGATGTCCACCAGGGCGTTTTCCATCGCCAGTTCCAGGTCGATCTGCGGGTGCGCCTCCAGAAACGCCGACAGCACCGGCTGCAACACCGTCATGTAACCGGCACGCGGTACGTTCAGGCGCAACAGCCCAGCGGGGGAGCCGCTGGCATCGCCCACTTCCAGGGCGGCGTCGGTCAGCACGCTCACGGCCGGCTGCACCTTGACCAAAAAGCCTTGCCCGGCCTCGGTCAGGCTCACACTGCGCGTGGTGCGGTTGAACAGCGCCACGCCCAGGCGCCGCTCCAGGTTGCGGATGACCTGGCTGACCGCCGACGGCGAAACCCCGAGCCGCACCGCCGCCGCAGAAAAACTCGCGTGCTCGGCCACGCAGACAAAGGTCACCAGACCGTCGAGTTGATCCTGGCGCATGTTCAGCCCTTGAAGGAAAAGTTGCATTACAGCACATCCATTATGAAGTTTTACTTCAAAGGCTAATGCGCAAAACGCAGCAGACGCTGAGTTCATATCCATAAAATATCCAATCGACACTTTCTATATATTTTCAATCTCAAAACAGACTCGTTAGCCTGCGCAAGCCGAGCGCGCCTCCCTGTCGCCGCCCGGCCACACAATTCTAAAAACAAGCAGACAACGGGAATAACAATGACGAAATCCCCCATCGCCCTGGGCCTGTCCTCGGCTACCCTGGGTTTGGCCCTGGCCTTTCCTTGCCTCGCCGAAGCTGACTTTTTTGAAGACAGCAAGGCTGACCTCGAATTTCGCAACTTCTACTTCAACAGCGATTTCCGCCAGCCCGGCGCCAAACAATCCAAACGTGACGAGTGGGCCCAAGGGCAGATCCTCGATTACCGCTCGGGCTTTACCGAAGGCCTCGTGGGCTTTGGCCTGGATGCCACCGGGCTGCTGGGCATAAAACTCGACTCCGGCCCCGACCGGCAAAACACCGGCCTGTTGCCGGTGGGCAACGACGGCGCGCCCGACAGCTACAGCCGCCTGGGCGCGGCGGCCAAAGTGCGTATCTCCAAGACCGTGCTCAAGGCCGGCACCCTGATCCCCAAGCTCCCCACCGTGCTACCCAACGATGGCCGCCTGCTGCCCCAGACCTTTCGCGGCACCCAACTGACCAGCCAGGACATCGCGGGCCTGACCTTCGACGCCGGGCGCCTGACCAGTAACACCCTGCGCAACATCAGCGGGCGCGAGGCCATTGAAGTGGCGGGCAAAGGCAAAAGGGGTCGGTGCCCAGCGACAAGTTCGACTTCGCCAGTGCCACCTACAAGTGGACGAACAACCTCGCCACCGGCTACCACTACGCCAACCTGCAAAACAACTACACCCAACACATCTTCAACGTGGTGCACACCTTGCCGTTGGGCAAGTCGCAGTCGTTCAAGACCGACCTGCGCTACGCCGACTCCAGCCAGGCGGGCAACAGCAACGTCGACAACCAGGCCTTTGGCGCCAAATTCACCTACAGCCTCTACGGCCACTCGCTGGGCGCCGCCTACCAACGCATGAAGGGCACCACCGGTTTCCCGCATCTGGATGGCACCGATTCCTACCTGGTGAACTACGTCATGCTCTCGCCAGACTTCGCCAACCCCGAGGAACGTTCCTGGCAGGTGCGTTATGACTACAACTTTTCCGCCATCGGCCTGCCCGGCCTGACCTTCATGACGCGCTACCTCAAGGGCGACAACTTCGTGCGCACCCGTGGCGTGGAAGGCACCGAGTGGGAGCGCAATACCGACATCGGCTACGTGTTCCAGACCGGTCGCCTGAAAAACCTCAGCGTGAAGTTGCGTAACGGCACTTACCGCAGCAACGGCTCGGGCAGCGACATCGACCAGAACCGTTTCATCGTCAGCTACACCTTGCCCCTGCTGTAATTTTTCGGAGCCTTTCCCGTGACTACCCAAAAGACCCTCACTCATCTGGCCGTCGTGTTCGCCTTGTTCAGCAGCTACGGCGTGTATGCCGCAGACACCGGCCAACTGCCGTGCAGCACCACCGAACAATGCGCGGCCCAGGCGGCCAAAGTCGGCGCCACGCCGGACTCGGCGAGCACGTCGCACAAGGCCAAGGGCGACCCTACCCAGACCCAGTTCGCCTGGCTCAACCGCATCAACAAAGCCTCGATTGTGATGCTCACCGAAGAAGGCATCGTCAAGCCGGACATGGGCCACAAGATCGCGGGCGGCGTGCGCTACGCCATCGACCAGGCCGACCAGCCCGGCGGCAAGCGCCCCAGCGATGTGCTGCAGCTGGAAAAAATCATGACCGACAAGATCGGCCCTGAAGCGTCGCTGATCCACTCGGGCCGCAGCCGCCAGGACATGCTCGCCACCTACCGCCTGGCGCATTTGCGCACGCAGGTGCTGGCCTACAGCGACGCCTTGAACGCCACCCGCCAGCGCATCCTGGCAATTGCCGACAAGAACGTCGACACGCTGGTGCCCGCCTACACCAACGGCGTGCAAGCCATGCCGATCAGCTACGCCCACTACCTGCTGGCCTTTGAAGCCGCGTTTGACCGTGACGGCCAACGCATCCGCGAGCTGTACGCCCGCCTCAACCTGAGCCCGATGGGCACCGCCGTGCTGGCGAACTCCGCCTACCCGCTCAACCGCGAGCGGCTGGCCCAGTTGCTGGGCTTTGACGGCGTACGGGAAAACTCGCTGGACTCAAGCCAGGTGTCCACCTATGACCTCCCGATCGAAGCCGCCAACCTGGCCGCCTCCTCGGCGATTCGCATCGGCGCGATGATTGGCGACATCCACACCCAATACCATCAGATCCGCCCGTGGTTGTTGCTCGATGAAGAGTCCACCTACACCAGCAGCGCCATGCCGCAAAAACGCAACCCGGGGCTGTTGATGCGCACGCGCGAAGCGGCGTCGGACGTGGTGGGGTTGTCGCAGGCCGTGACCCTGCGCGCGCACAACGTCACCACGGGCATGACCGACTACAAGTTCGCCTTCGACTCCCTGGGGGTGTTCCAGTCCACCGGCGAGATGTTCAAGAACATGGACGCGGTGCTCGATGCGCTGCAAATCAACCCGCAACGGGCGCTGGAGGAGCTGGAGTCGGAATGGACCACCTCGATGGAGTTGGCCGACACCCTGGAGCGCCAGTTCAAGGTGCCGTTCCGCATTGGCCACAGCTTTGCGTCGCTGATCGTCACCCAGGCACGGGACAACGGCACCACGCCCAAGACCTTCGCGTATGCCGATGCGCAGAAGCTGTATCGCCAGGCAGCGGACAAGTACAAGTGGACGCCCAACACCTTGCCGCTGGACGAGGCCGGGTTTCGCGCTGCACTGTCGCCGACCGCGATGGTCAAGACGCGCAAGGGCACGGGTGGGCCGCAGCCTGAAGAGGTCAAGCGCATGCTGGCCGAGGCCCGCAAAACGTTGGACAACGACCAGAAATGGCTGGCCGAGCGCCGCGTCAACCTGATGAATGCCGAGAACAATCTGGACAAGGCCTTCGACAAACTGGCCAAGGACTAAACGGCGCCACTGTCGCCAGTGGCGTGAGCGGGCGTGCCCCGCTCACGCCACGCCGGGGCGGTTGAGGGCTTTTTGCCAGCGGCAGATGGCCAGGCACGCCACGCAGTTGCCCAGCACGTTGGTCAGCGACCGGCACTTCATCAAGCGCTCCACCCCCAGCAACAACCCCACCCCTTCCAGCGGCACCAGTTGCAGGATGTTCAACGTCGCAATCAAGGTGAACAACGCAGAGCCTGCCACGCTGGTCGAGCCCAGCGAGGTCAACAGGCAGATCACCAGCACCGCGAGCAAATCCGGCGCGGTGATGTGCACCCCGGCCAGGTGCGCCAGAAACATGATCGCGGTGGTGAGGTAAATGTTCGTCCCGGTCAGGTTGAAGGTATACCCGGTGGTCAAGACCAGGCGAACCAGCTGGCGGTCACACCCCAGTGCTTCGAGCTTGTCCACACACCCTGCAAGCGCCGCCACGGACGACCCGGTGAAGGTCACCAGCAGCAACTCTTCTTTCAAGTACGCCACCAACGTCCACAGCCGCATCCCGGCCCAGCGTGTGATCGCGGCAAACACCAGCAGCACAAACAGCGCGCAGGCCAGGTAAATCACCCCGATGAACGTGAGCAGGGGCAGCACCGAGCTGGCGCCATATTTACCCACCACAAACGCCATCGCGCCAAACGCGGCCAGTGGGGCAAAAGCAAGCAGCAGGCGTAACACGCGAAACAATCCTTGCACCGCTGCTTCCAGCCAGCCCAGGCAACGTTGCCCTGCCCGGCCGCCCCGGCCCAGCCCTAACCCGCAGAGCACGGCCACAAGCATTACCTGGAGCACCAGGCTTTGGGTGAATACGCGGTAGAACGTG
This sequence comes from Pseudomonas sp. SDO5215_S409, assembly GCF_054071325.1. Classification (NCBI taxonomy): domain Bacteria; kingdom Pseudomonadati; phylum Pseudomonadota; class Gammaproteobacteria; order Pseudomonadales; family Pseudomonadaceae; genus Pseudomonas; species Pseudomonas sp. SDO5215_S409. The sequence goes on from NZ_JBSVWN010000065.1 coordinate 33,484, forward strand.
GCCGATACCGACGTCAGCGACAGCGCCTGCCAGTAGCTGTCCGGCAACACGGCCGCAGTGACGTGCGGGGCGACCACGCTGGTGTCCAGCTCAAACAGCCACCCCGTGGCCATCCCCGCCGACAGCGAAACCAGTGACATCACCTGGAAATACGTGACGATGCGCCCCACCACATGCCGGTGCCGACGCTCGCGCTTGATCCCGGCCACGCCGGTGGCCACCAGCACAAACAGCAAGAAGGGCATCAAGGCGCCCACGGCCTTCAGAAACAGGTCGCTGAACATTTTCATGTCGATGGCCAGGTGCGGATACCACAGCCCCAACGCCATGCCCAGGGCAATCGCGATGAGGATCGGCAACGTTGAGTTCCTGACGGAAGGGGTCGGCATCGGCACTCCGGCGTTGCTCGGTTTATTGTTATTGTGGCGCCCGCGTGCATTGGGCATATTGCACGCCAACGCCTCGCGGGGCCGCAAATAATAAAGTCTGGCTACGGGATACACCACCATGGAGCTTCGCCATTTACGCTATTTCATCATGGTGGCCGAAGAGCGACATTTCACCCGCGCCGCTGCCCGCCTGAACATGCAGCAACCGCCGCTGAGCCAGCAGATCCGTGCGCTGGAACACGAGCTGGGGTTTGACCTGTTCAAGCGCCACCCCAAGGGCGTGGACCTGACCGCTGGCGGGCTGGTGTTTCTCGATGAAGCCCGCGACATCCTGGCCCGCGTCGAACAGGGCGCGCTCAAGGCCGCCCGCGCCGCCCATGGCATCGAGGGCACACTGGTCATCGGTTTTACCAGCTCCGCCGCCGCCCACCCATTGATCCCGCGCATCATCCGCGCCTACCGCGAGCACTACCCGGGTGTGGAACTGTCGATCAACGAAGGCAGCGCGCGGGAAGTGACCGAGGACACCGTGGAAAAACGTATCGACCTGGGCATCCTGCGCGCCCCGGTCGGCAGCGATCCGGGCCTGACCTTCCACCGCCTGCTCAACGAAGAAATGCTGCTCACCCTGCCCAGCGGCCACCCGCTGCTCGACCGCGCCGAGCCGGATATCGGCATGAACGACCTTCGCGACGAACGCTTCATCCTCGTACGCCGCCCCGGCGCGCCGGGCATGTACGCCAACCTGATCAAGGCCTGCCAGAACGCCGGGTTCGAACCCAAAATTGCGTTTGAAGTGGAACGGATGCTGACCAACGTCAGCCTGGTGGCGGCCGGTGAAGGTATCTCGGTGGTGCCCGCGTCGATGCGCGATGTGCACCGTGACAGCGTGGTGTATTGCCGTATCCGCGACGCACGGCCAAGGCTGTTGGCGCCGATTACGCTGGTGCGGCGCACGTTTAATCCGTCGGCGCCGTTGCAGAACTTTATTGGCTTGGCGCGGGGGTTGGCGGGGGTTTATCGCAAGGGTTGACGCTGACGGTGCAGGTACGGAGGCCAGCGTGTGAAACCTGTCGGGACTGTCAGATTTTTTGTGTGCGGGCCGGTAACGGCCTGCCGTCAGGCAGGCC
>NZ_JBSVWN010000066.1:0-32361 GCF_054071325.1 Pseudomonas sp. SDO5215_S409
GAATTCTTTTTCATGAAGATCAAGAATGACTTTCCCGGTAATCCGTGAAGAACCATAAAAAAGGAGCCTCGAAAGGCTCCTTTTGGCGTGACACATGGGATCAGTCGAAGATACCAAAGGTCATGTAGCTGAACCACGAACGGTCTTCATTGTTGCCCAGTGCTTCGTGTTCCTGTTCCTTGATCACGTCGCCATTTTCGTCATGCGGCTTGAGTTCCGAAGGAATCGCGTCCTTGGCATCCTGGAACTGCTTGATCACGTCCTGGTTGGCGCGGGTTTCTCCCGGCGGCAGCGGCGGACGGGACTCGATCAGGCCCAGGGTGTATTTGCTCAGCCACGAACGGTTGTCGGCTTCCGCTACCAGCGGTACGAACTGGCCGTCTTTCAGGCTGGGGTGGTTCGGGTAGTTGAGCTTCAGGGTTTGCAGGCTGGTGTCGGCCAGGGCGTCCAGGTGCATGCGCTGGTAAGCCTCGGTCATCACGGCCAGGCCATCACCCACCGACGGGGTTTCCTGGAAGTTTTCCACGACATAACGGCCGCGGTTGGCAGCGGCCACATAGGCCTGGCGGGTCAGGTAGTAGTGGGCCACGTGGATTTCGTAAGAGGCCAGCAGGTTGCGCAGGTAGATCATGCGCTGCTTGGCGTCCGGCGCGTAGCGGCTGTTGGGGTAGCGGCTGGTCAGCTGGGCGAACTCGTTGTAGGAGTCGCGGGCGGCACCTGGGTCACGCTTGGTCATGTCCAGCGGCAGGAAGCGCGCCAGCAGGCCAACGTCCTGGTCAAACGAGGTCAGGCCCTTGAGGTAGTAGGCGTAGTCGACGTTCGGGTGCTGCGGGTGCAGGCGGATGAAACGCTCGGCGGCGGATTTGGCAGCTTCCGGCTCCGAGTTCTTGTAGTTGGCGTAGATCAGCTCCAGCTGGGCCTGGTCGGCGTAGCGCCCGAACGGGTAACGCGACTCCAGCGCCTTGAGCTTGGCGGTGGCGCTGGTGTAGCTGTGGTTGTTCAGGTCGGTCTGAGCCAGTTGGTACAGCTCGACCTCGCTCAGGTTTTCGTCGACGACTTCCTTGGTTGACGAGCAAGCAGCAGTCATGGCGAGGATGGCGATCAGCAGCAGGTGTTTCACTTGCATGGCGGCTTGCGTCCCTATGACGGCCGCTGTCTTGGGCGGGGCCGTCCTGTTATGATGAGCGCCCCTTGGAAAGCCTCGGGGCAAAAGACGCCGTATTTAACCACAAGCGCGCAGCCGAAACCAAAGGCTGTGCCACGCCTAGTCTGAGCATGTCCGATAAAATTGAACTTCGCGCAGAGGTGCCGTCCGAATTGGGCGGCCAACGCCTCGATCAAGTCGCCGCACAATTATTCGCCGAGCACTCGCGCTCGCGCCTTTCCGCCTGGATCAAAGACGGCCGCCTGACTGTGGACGGAGCGGTTATCCGCCCGCGAGACATCGTCCATGGCGGCGCCGTGCTTGAGCTGACTGCCGAGCAGGAGGCCCAGGGCGAATGGGTCGCCCAGGACATCGAGCTGGACATCGTCTATGAGGACGACGACATCCTGGTGATCAACAAACCCGCAGGCCTGGTGGTTCACCCGGCGGCCGGGCACGCTGATGGCACCTTGCTCAATGCCTTGTTGCACCACGTGCCGGACATCATCAATGTCCCGCGTTGCGGCATCGTCCACCGCCTGGACAAGGACACTACCGGCCTGATGGTGGTGGCCAAGACCCTCCAGGCGCAGACGCAATTGGTCACACAGTTGCAGAGCCGTACGGTCAGCCGTATCTACGAATGCATCGTGATCGGTGTGGTCGTGGCCGGCGGCAAGATCAACGCGCCCATCGGCCGGCATGGTCAGCAGCGTCAGCGCATGGCGGTGATGGAAGGTGGTAAGCCTGCGGTCAGCCACTACCGGGTGCTCGAGCGTTTCCGCTCCCACACCCATGTACGGGTCAAGCTGGAAACCGGCCGTACCCACCAGATCCGGGTGCACATGGCGCACATCAACTTCCCGTTGGTCGGCGATCCAGCCTACGGTGGTCGCTTCCGCATCCCGCCAGCGGCCAGCGCGACCATGGTCGACTCCCTGAAGAACTTCCCGCGCCAGGCGCTGCACGCACGCTTCCTGGAACTGGATCATCCGACGAGCGGTAAACGGATGAGCTGGGAGTCGGAGCTGCCGGACGATTTCGTCTGGTTGCTGTCGCTGCTCAAGCAAGACCGCGAGGCGTTTGTTGGATGACTGACTGGCTGATTCCTGACTGGCCCGCGCCGGCCGGGGTGAAAGCCTGCGTCACCACGCGTGCGGGCGGCGTCAGCGTGGCGCCGTTCGACAGCCTCAACCTGGGCGACCATGTCGAGGACAGCCCCGAGGCCGTTCGCGAAAATCGCCGACGCCTCACCGACGCCTTCTCTATTAATGCCGCCTGGTTGCGCCAGGTTCACGGTGTGACCGTCGTCGAGGCCGACCCCACCCGCATCGCCGAAGCGGATGGCAGCTGGACCAGCACCCCGGGCATTGCCTGTACCTCGATGACCGCCGATTGTCTGCCTGCACTGTTTTGTAACCGCGCGGGCACCCGCGTGGCCGCCGCGCACGCTGGTTGGCGTGGGTTGGCAGCGGGCGTATTGGAGGCCGCGTTTGAAAGCCTGCAAGCGGAGCCTGCCGATGTGCTGGTGTGGTTAGGCCCGGCGATCGGCCCGCAGGCCTTTGAAGTCGGCCCTGAAGTGCGCGAAGTCTTCATGCAGCAGTTACCGGCCACGGCGGATGCCTTTGTTCCCAGCCACACGCCTGGCAAGTACATGGCCGACATCTATCAGTTGGCCCGTCTGCGGTTGGCACAACGGGGGGTAACGGCGGTTTACGGCGGTGGTTTGTGCACCGTGACCGATCCGCGCTTCTTCTCCTATCGGCGCAGCCCGCGCACTGGGCGCTTCGCCTCCCTGATCTGGCTCGAACGCTAGACTCTCCTGACCTGCATCAAGCATCGGCCGCTTGAATCTTCCAGAATCCACCCCATCTATGGGGCATCTGGCAGGTTTCATTATTCAGGATGTGTTTATAGCTCCGGCCTGCTCAAAAGGAAGGTGACTAATGCGTATTGATCGTTTAACCAGCAAATTGCAATTGGCCTTATCGGACTCCCAGTCCCTGGCGGTCGGCCTCGACCACCCGGCCATCGAGCCCGCTCACTTGATGCAGGCACTCCTGGAGCAGCAAGGCGGCTCCATCAAACCGTTGCTGATGCAGGTGGGCTTTGACGTCAACAGCCTGCGCAAGGCGCTGAGCAAAGAGCTCGATCAACTGCCGAAAATCCAGAATCCTACGGGCGATGTGAACATGTCCCAGGACCTGGCGCGCCTGCTCAACCAGGCCGACCGCCTGGCCCAGCAAAAGGGTGACCAGTTCATCTCCAGCGAACTGGTGCTGCTGGCCGCGATGGATGAGAATAGCAAACTGGGCAAATTGTTGCTCGGCCAGGGTGTCAGTAAAAAAGCCCTGGAAAATGCCATCAACAACTTGCGCGGCGGTGAGGCTGTAAACGACGCCAACCACGAAGAGTCGCGCCAGGCGCTGGACAAATACACCGTCGACCTGACCAAGCGCGCCGAAGACGGCAAGCTCGACCCGGTGATCGGCCGTGATGACGAAATTCGCCGCACCATCCAGGTCCTGCAGCGTCGTACCAAGAACAACCCCGTGCTGATTGGCGAGCCGGGCGTGGGTAAAACCGCGATTGCCGAAGGTCTGGCCCAGCGCATCATTAATGGCGAAGTGCCGGACGGCCTCAAGGGCAAGCGCCTGCTCTCGCTGGACATGGGCGCGCTGATTGCCGGGGCCAAGTTTCGCGGTGAGTTTGAAGAGCGCCTGAAAGCCCTGCTCAATGAACTGTCAAAGCAGGAAGGCCAGATCATCCTGTTTATCGACGAACTGCACACCATGGTCGGCGCCGGCAAAGGCGAAGGCTCCATGGATGCGGGCAACATGCTCAAACCCGCATTGGCGCGGGGCGAGTTGCACTGCGTCGGTGCGACCACGCTGAACGAATATCGCCAGTACATCGAGAAAGATGCGGCGCTGGAGCGGCGCTTCCAGAAAGTGTTGGTGGAGGAGCCGAGCGAAGAAGACACCATCGCGATCTTGCGTGGCCTCAAAGAGCGGTATGAGGTTCACCATAAAGTCGCGATCACGGACGGCGCGATCATTGCTGCGGCGAAGTTGAGCCATCGCTACATTACCGACCGTCAGTTGCCGGACAAGGCCATCGACCTGATCGACGAAGCGGCCAGCCGCATCCGGATGGAAATTGACTCCAAGCCCGAGGTGCTGGACCGTCTGGATCGGCGTCTGATTCAGTTGAAAGTCGAATCCCAGGCCCTCAAGAAAGAAGAAGACGACGCGGCGAAGAAACGCCTGGAAAAACTTCAGGAAGAAATCGTCCGCCTGGAGCGTGAGTATTCGGACCTGGAAGAAATCTGGACCTCGGAAAAAGCCGAAGTCCAGGGTTCGGCCCAGATCCAGCAAAAGATCGAGCAGTCCCGCCAGGAGCTGGAAGCGGCGCGCCGTAAAGGTGACCTGAACCGCATGGCCGAGTTGCAATACGGGGTGATCCCGGACCTGGAGCGCAGCCTGCAAATGGTCGACCAGCACGGTCACAGCGAGAACCAGTTGCTGCGCAGCAAGGTGACCGAAGAAGAAATCGCCGAAGTGGTGTCCAAATGGACCGGCATTCCGGTGTCGAAAATGCTCGAAGGCGAGCGCGACAAGCTGCTGAAGATGGAAAGCCTGTTGCACCAGCGTGTCATCGGCCAGGAAGAGGCGGTGGTGGCCGTGGCGAACGCGGTGCGGCGTTCGCGGGCGGGGCTGTCCGACCCGAATCGTCCGAGTGGCTCGTTCATGTTCCTGGGCCCGACCGGCGTGGGCAAGACCGAGCTGTGCAAGGCGTTGGCCGAATTCCTGTTCGACACTGAAGAGGCCATGGTGCGCATCGATATGTCGGAGTTCATGGAGAAACATTCCGTGGCCCGCTTGATTGGGGCGCCACCTGGCTACGTGGGATATGAAGAGGGCGGTTATCTGACCGAAGCGGTGCGGCGCAAGCCTTACTCGGTGATCTTGCTGGATGAGGTCGAAAAGGCGCACCCGGATGTATTCAACGTGTTGCTGCAAGTGCTCGAAGACGGCCGTTTGACCGACAGCCACGGGCGTACCGTGGATTTTCGCAATACGGTGATCGTGATGACGTCCAACCTGGGCTCGATGCAGATCCAGGAGCTGGTGGGTGATCGCGAGGCCCAGCGGGCAGCGGTGATGGACGCGTTGACGACGCACTTCAGGCCCGAGTTCATCAACCGGGTGGATGAAGTGGTCATCTTCGAGCCCCTGGCGCGGGATCAGATCGCGGGCATCACCGAGATTCAGCTGGGCCGCCTGCGCAGTCGTCTGGCCGAGCGCGAGCTGGCACTGGCGTTGAGCGCAGAGGCGTTGGACAAGCTGATTGCAGTGGGTTACGACCCCGTGTACGGCGCGCGGCCGTTGAAGCGTGCGATTCAGCGCTGGATCGAGAACCCGCTGGCGCAGTTGATCCTGTCGGGCAGCTTTATGCCGGGCACCAGCGTCACGGCGTCGGTAGAAAACGACGAGATCGTGTTTCACTGAGGCGTGCCCGTCCGGCGTTGAGACGAGGCCCCGTTTTGCGGGGCCTTTTTTTTCGATAGGGCGTTGAACTGTAAGGCAAAGGCTTGTAAAGTGCGCCCCGCAGTATGTCAGCCCAAGGGTTTCTTCTCCCCAAGAAGAAATCAGAAACAAGCGCAAATCATTGTCTTAAAAGCAATTTAAAGGGTTGACAGGGGCTTTTAAGATTGTAGAATAGCGCGCCTCAGAGACACGAACGTAGCGATACGCAAGCGTCGAAGAGAAGCAGTAAAGGTTGTAAATTGAAATATGCAGTTCCGTGATAGCTCAGTCGGTAGAGCAAATGACTGTTAATCATTGGGTCCCAGGTTCGAGTCCTGGTCACGGAGCCAATTTCAAACCGGGGTATAGCGCAGTCCGGTAGCGCGCCTGCTTTGGGAGCAGGATGTCAGGAGTTCGAATCCCCTTACCCCGACCATATTTGGGTCGTTAGCTCAGTTGGTAGAGCAGTTGGCTTTTAACCAATTGGTCGTAGGTTCGAATCCCACACGACCCACCATTTTTGAAACCAGCTCACGCTGGGATCGAATCTTAAGATCAGAGGCCAAAAGCGCTGATCGAAGAAGGCGACTTTTTTTGAAGGTCGCCTTTTTTTTACCGGGGTATAGCGCAGTCCGGTAGCGCGCCTGCTTTGGGAGCAGGATGTCAGGAGTTCGAATCCCCTTACCCCGACCATATTAAAAATCCCCGTATCGCAAGATACGGGGATTTTTTTTGCCCGCTTAAAACCAGTGTGGGAGGGGGCAAGCCCCTCCCGTCGCACGGTCAGTGCAGCTTGAGGCGCGGTTCGGTGCCTCGCCCGATTTTGCTGCCCAGCATCAGCATCGCCGTGCGGAACAGGCCGTACAGCGCCACCTGGTGCATGCGATACAACGACACGTAGAACATCCGCGCCAGCCAGCCTTCCAGCATCACGCTGCCGGTGAGGTTGCCCATCAAGTTCCCCACCGCCGAAAAACGGGACAGGGAAATCAGCGACCCATAGTCGGTGTACGTGTAGGACGGCAAGTCCTTGCCCTCGATGCGCAATTTCAGTGACTTGACCAGCAACGACGCCTGCTGGTGCGCGGCCTGTGCCCGCGGCGGTACATTGCGGTCGGTGCCGGGTTGCGGGCACGCGGCACAGTCACCAAAGGCAAAGATGTTTTCATCACGGGTGGTTTGCAGGGTCGGCAGCACCTGCAGTTGGTTAATGCGATTAGTCTCCAGCCCGTCAATGTCCTTGAGAAAGCCCGGCGCACGAATCCCGGCGGCCCACACTTTCAGGCTGGCCGAAATGACCTGGCCGCTGCTGGTGATCAGGCTGTCGGCGGTCACTTCGCTGACGGCGGCGTTGGTCAGGACCGTGACGCCAAGTTTCTCCAGGGTTTTATGCACAGGCCCGCCGATACGCTCCGGCAGCGCGGGCAGCACCCGAGGGCCGGCCTCGATCAGGGTGATGTGCATGTTTTCCGGTTTGATCCGGTCCAGGCCATATGCCGCCAGTTCATGGGCGGCGTTATGCAGTTCGGCGGCCAGCTCGACACCGGTGGCGCCAGCCCCGACGATGGCAACGCTGATCTGTTCTACCGCATCGGTCTGCCCGGCGTGCGCGCGCAGGTAGTGGTTGAGCAGCCGTTGGTGAAAGCGTTCGGCCTGCTTGCGGGTGTCGAGGAACAGGCAGTGCTGCGCCGCGCCTTCGGTGCCGAAGTCATTGGTGGTGCTGCCCACGGCAATGACCAGCGTGTCATAGTCCAGCACGCGCGCCGGGAGCAGTTCTCGACCGTCTTCATCAAGGGTGGCGGCCAGCTGGATTTTTTTCTGTTCGCGATCGAGCCCGCTCATGCGGCCCAGCTGGAACTCGAAATGGTTCCATTTCGCCTGGGCGACATAGTTGAGTTCGTCTTCCGAAGAGTTCAGCGAACCTGCGGCCACTTCGTGCAGCAGTGGCTTCCAGATGTGGGTGAGGTTGGCGTCCACCAGCGTGATGCTGGCGGTGCCGCGCTTGCCCAGAGTCTTACCCAGGCGGGTCGCCAACTCCAGGCCGCCGGCGCCGCCGCCGACGATAATAATACGATGGGTCATGGGGATATCTCGCAAGGCTAAAGGAAATCGGTGCAGTCACCCCCGCGAGCGCCAGGCAGCTCATAGCGTGAGGTAACTCAAAAGGCGGCTCAGCAAACCCAGGCCGATGACCACAACCAACACCACAGCCAGCAGCAGCCACGGCCGGAAGGGCTTGCGCTCGACCTGGTTCTGGGACAGTTGCAGGTACTCTTCGACATGCTGTTGATCGTCGGGGTTCAGGCGGCTGGTCATAAAGGCCTCGTCAGGTAAGACGTTGCGAAAGGAGTGAACGTTACAGGCGTGCCGTTTTGCGGCATGTCACCAGCATAGTCGCTGCAAAACGGGGCCTTGCGTTCACGGGCTTTCGGCAGGCAGGTAATGATTACCCTTTGTATCACCCGGCCTGGATTTGCGCCATGCCCAAACGTGCGGACTACAGGCTGATACCCACGTCGAACAGGATGCTGCGCCCCAAGTTGTTGCGCAGGAAGTCCGGCGCGTCCGGATGGGCGAACAGCACCCGGGCGAAAGTCGGGCCGACGAGGGACAACGAGCGCCAGCCCTGGCGCAGGTATTCGGTGGGGGGCGGGAAATGGCTGTTGAGGTCCAGCACTTCGCGCTTGAGGCTGGTGAAGGCGATGAGATCCAACTCGCCCAGGTCCATGCCGCGCTCTTTGTAGTTATGGGCTTTTTTGCGCAGGGTCGGCCCCAGGCGCAGCAGAAACTCATGGGCGGGAATGCGCCGCGGCTTGGCTTCGCGGCGTACCAGTTGGCTCAGCGAAAAAGCACTGCGGCGGCGCAGCAGTTCGTCGCGCCATTCGTCGTTCAGGCGGCGGCCTTCATCCAGCACAAAAAACACTTCGAAGCTGGCATCGCGAAACAGCACGTCCGGCGGCTCCTGCCCGGCGGCGTGGAACTCTTCGGCGCGATAGGGCACGTTCAGGCCTTGCAGCAGGCGCTGGCAGACCCAACGCTCACGCTCCCATTTGCGGGCATTGGACAAAAACGCGTTGGCTTGTTCGGCCGCCACGGTGAGCAGGCGCAAGTAATCTGAGTCATCCATGTCACCAGCTTAGCGTTCAAATCATGACCGCAGGAAGTCTCGTGTCAAAAGCCCGGTGTAGACTGGCCCCTGGGAAAAAAATCGTGAGTTGAGGAGTGTGTGGTGAAGTTTTTTGCAGCGCTGTTCCTGAGTCTTTTGCCCTTGTGGGCCCAGGCCATCGAGCCAGGTGATCGACTGGCCCCCTGGACGTTGCTTGATCAGTTCGACCAGCCCTACACCCTGAACGATCAAGCGCGCACGTTGCTGGTAGCCCGCAGCATGGACGCGGCCAAGTGGGTGGACGCAGCATTGCAGGGCCAGCCCAAAGGCTATCTTGAAGCGCGGCACGTGGTGTTTGTCGCTGACATTCAGCGCATGCCCCGGTTGATCGCCAAGTTGTTCGCCGTCCCGGCGATGCAGGCCTACAACTACCGTGTGATGCTCGACCGTGACGCGCGCATCGCCCCGCGTTATCCGGCGCCTGTGGATAAAGTGCTGTGGCTGCAACTGGACAAGGGCACGTTGGTGGCCCGGCATGAATATGGCTCGGCCAATGAATTGCGAGAGGCGCTGGAGCAGCTCAAGGAGTGATCCTCGCTGCCTTGATCCAGGTCAAATCGTGTCCCCGCGACCGGGCCCATGCTCTGCAAAATTTTCGGGGGCTTGGGTGATGGGTGTGTACGAATGGGCAAGGCAAGAGTTGCGCAGAAGCCAGGACGCCGCGCAGGAAATCGGCTTTGACCCCGGCCTGGCCTTGCGCGCCATGCTCAGTGCGGTGGTGCAGCAGAGCAAAGGCGTGCGTACCTTCGAGGACCTGGCCGACGAGCTGCAATACCTGGCAGAAAACCTCGACGACCAGCAGGTGTACGCCTTTATGCGGCCTTAATGCCGGGGTGAAAGGTCTTCGGAGAACAATTCGTCTTCAGCGTCCGGGGCCACGGGAATCTTGTGATCCTCGGCGGCCCAGGCGCCCAGGTCGATCAGCTTGCAGCGGTCCGAGCAGAACGGCCGGGTGAGGTTGGTCGCTTTCCATTCCACTGGGGCGCCGCAGGTTGGGCATTCGACGGTCAAGGGTTGGCTCATGATCGGCCTCCACGCAAAGTAAGGTAAAAGTGGTGCAGTCGTTCGACACCGGCCTGCAGTTGGGCCAGGTCCTGGTCGTTGACCAGCACGTCATCGGCATGGCTCAGGCGGTCTTCACGGGTGGCCTGGGCCTTGAGAATGGCGTGCATCTGTTCTTCGCTGATGCCGTCGCGCAGCAGGGTGCGCTGGATTTGCAGCGACTGCGGCACATCGATCACCAGAATGCGTTGGGTCAGGGTGTACTGGCCCGACTCGATCAACAGCGGTGATACCAGAATCGCGTAGGGCGACTGCGCCTGTGCCAGATGGCTGCGAATTTCATCGGCAATCAGCGGATGCAACAAGGCTTCCAGCCAGCGGCGCTCCTCTGGCACCTCAAAGATCCGCTTGCGCAGGGCCGCACGGTCCAGGCTGCCATCGGGCAGCAATACATGCGCGCCAAAATGCTCAGCAATGTTTGCCAATGCGGGGCGCCCCGGCTCCACTACCCAGCGGGCGGCGTGGTCGGCGTCGACCAGGTCGATACCCAGGTTGATGAAGTGTTGGGCGGCGGCGCTTTTGCCGCTGCCGATACCGCCAGTGAGGCCCAGCACCCAGGGTGTTGCAACAGAAGTGGTCATCTGAAACCGACGGACTGCAAATAGAAGTCGGTTATTTGACCACCCCAGAGCAATGCAATCCAGCCGGCAATCGCCAGATACGGACCAAATGGCATCGGTGTCGACACCAGGGCCTTGCGCCGGCGCAGCAAAATCAGCCCGCCCGCCACGCCGACAAACGATGACAGCAGCAGCGTCATGGGCAGCAATTGCCAGCCGCCCCAGGCCCCCAGCATGGCCAATAATTTGAAATCTCCATACCCCATGCCGTCTTTGCCGGTGACCAGCTTGAACAGCCAGAACAGCGACCATAGGCTCAGGTAGCCCACGACGGCGCCCCACAAGGCGTCCGGCAGTTCGGTGTACAGCCCGGCGCTGTTGAGGATCAACCCCAGCCAGAGCAAGGGCAGCACCAGCACATCCGGCAACAGTTGGTGATCGATATCGATCAGGCTCATCGCCAGCAAGCCCCAACTCAGCAACATGACCGCGCCCGCCTGCCAGCCGAAGCCGAACTGCCAGGCGACGATTGCCGTGATCAGGCCACAGGCCAGTTCGGTAAGCGGGTAACGCGTGCTGATGGCCTGCCGGCACTTCGCGCAGCGCCCCTTGAGCAGCAGGTAACTGACCAGCGGAATATTTTCCCAGGGGCGGATCGGTTCATTGCACCGTGGGCAGCAGGAGTGGGGCTGCATCAGGTTATACACCGGTGCGCCGGGTTCGGCGGGCAGGCCCAAGACTTCGCGGGCTTGGGCGCGCCAGTCCCGCTCCAGCATCTTGGGCAGGCGCCAGACCAGCACGTTGAGGAAACTGCCAACGATCAGGCCAAGTATCAGCGAGCCCCCCACGAACACGTGTGGCTGATCGAGCAGGAGGTGAGCCAGTGACAGCGTCAAAACGCCGTACCGAGCTGGAATATGGGCAGGTACATGGCCATGACCAGCGCCCCGACGAGGCTGCCCAGTATTACCAGAATCAGCGGCTCCATCAGGCTGGTGAGGGTGTCCACCTGGTGGTCGACGTCAGCCTCGTAGTGGCTGGCCACCTTGGCCAGCATGCTGTCCAGGGTGCCGGACTCTTCGCCGATGGCCGTCATCTGAATGGCCATGCCTGGAAACAAACCGCTTGCGGCCATGCTTTGATTCAATTGCATGCCGTTGGAAACATCGTGGCGCATGTGTGTGATTGCCTGTTTGAACGGCCCATTGCCGGTGGCCCCGGCAACCGAATCCAGCGCCTGTACCAAGGGCACGCCTGCGGCAAAGGTGGTGGACAGCGTGCGCGCATAACGGGCCAGCGCGGATTTTTTCAGCAGTGTGCCTGCCAGCGGGAGTTTCAACAAACGGGCATCGACCGCGTGACGAAAGCGCGGCGATGCACCATAGGCCCGGCGCCCGCCAAGGACAGCGGCAATGCCGCCCAAGGCCAGCGCCCACCAGGCCTGCTGCATAAAGTCGGATAACGCGATGACCATCAGGGTAAACGCTGGCAGTTCTGCACCGACCCCGGCAAACAATCCCTGAAATTGCGGTACCACATGGATCAGCAAAATGGCGCTGACTATCGCGGCAATCACCAGCACCGCCAGGGGGTAGGTCATGACCTTCTTGATGCGGGCCTTGAGTTGTTCGCTTTTTTCCAAATGAGTGGCGACGCGCTCCAGCTGCGTTTCCAGTGCGCCGGCCTGTTCACCCGCGGCAATCAGGTGGCAATAGAGCTCATCGAAGTGGCGCGGTTGTTTGTGCAGCGCATCGGCGAGGCTGCTACCGGCGGCTACCTCTTGCTTGAGGCCTTGCACCACGGTGCGCAGCTGCAGGTGGTCGGTGCCTTCTGTGATGATGTCGAAGGCTTGCAACAGGGGAATGCCAGCCTTCAAAAGCGTCGCCAGTTGCCGGGTGAACAGGGCGATGTCCCTTGGCTTGATCGGTGGGTTGAGGCCTGGCCAACCCGCAAATTTCTTGCGGATGCGTGCAGGGGTGATCCCTTGCTGGCGCAACTGCGCCTTGACCAGTGCCAGGTTGTTGCCGCGTGTTTGCCCGGACACTTTACGCCCGTTGCGGTGGGTGCCTTCCCAGGCATAGAGGGTTGCAGCCTTCATTTCGCCGTTCCGTGCGCAGCCAGTAGAAGTTTTACAGCTTAGTCAGGCGAACGATTCGGGCACGGCGGCCTTGAGCGGAAAAATGTCAGAATGTGCGTCCCACCCACGATAGCCCGTGCGCAGGTGAGTACACTGGCGCGGCTGTCGAGACGGGGCGCAGGACGCGCCTCGCTACAGGTTCAATTCTGGAGAGTGAAAGTGATGCGTCATAAAGGTTTTACGTTGATCGAGCTGTTGATCGTCGTCGCGATCATCGGCATTTTGGCCACCATCGGCCTGCCCATGTACACCAAACACCAAGCCAAGGCCAAATTCACCGCAGGGTTGGCAGAGATCTCCGCGTTGAAGGCCGGCTTTGAAGACGTCCTCAACCAGGGCACCTCGCCGACGTTAGCGTTGATCGGCGGCACCAGCCCCACCGCCCATTGCAAAATCGAGGCGAGCGGGGATGTCGCCACTGGCGCGGGCACGATTGCCTGTGAACTCATCGAGGCGCCCGCCCCGGTACTGGGCAAGACCATCACCCTGACGCGCAGCGCCACGGCCGGCTGGAAATGCACCACCACCGCCGACGATCAATACGCGGCCAAAGCGTGCGCCAGCGGCGGGGCATAAGACAGGCTATCGTGCAGGAATCGGCGATGGCGCCCCAGCGGTGGCCGTCGCCCCTTTGAACAAGGACGTAGAGGTTGTCGGTGTCTATCCAGCAGCGGGGAAGTCTCTTTCTGGTCGTGGCGGCGTGCCTGCTGGTGTCGGCGATCTGCGCGTCCTTCAGCGCGCATGACTGGCAGCGCGTGGTGCAGATTGCCTTTGTCGTGATGGCCGTGGTGTATGGGCTTTCAGCGGGGCGTGCGCAACCTCAGGTCGACAGGCCGACCGCCGTGGGGCTGGTGTTGATTGTCGGGCTGGGCCTCTGTTCTTCGGGGTTGGCCCACCAACCGCTCTGGGCCTTGACCGAGCTGGCGCTGGCCATCGGTTGCGCGGCCATCGCCGTTGCGTTTTGCCGGGTCCGGCGCGAGGGTGGCGAGCCCTTGGACCGGGTCCTGATCCTGATTGTCTTGCTGCTGTGCCTGATCAAGAGTGTTCAATATCTGTATGCCGGTGTCATTGCCTTCAGCGGCGCTGGCACGGTGTTGGACGCCGACCGCTTGCTGTCCGGTTTCTCCAACAAGCGTTTTTATGGCCAGTTCCAGACCTTTACCTTGCCGTTGCTGGCGCTTCCCCTGTTGCTGGCCGGCGTCACGCGGCCTGCACGCGCCGCCGTGTTTGCGTTGTTGTGCGTCTGGTGGTTGATCGTGATCAGCGGCGGCACACGCGGAACCTGGCTGGGGCTTGGCGTCGCGGCCGCAGCGCTGGCGGTTTTAGCGCCTGCGGGGCGGCGCTGGGTTGCCTGGCAAGGGGCCGCGCTGGTCTGTGGATTAGTGCTGTATTGGCTGCTGTTCACAGTGTTGGCGGGTTACCTGGGGTTCCAGATTTCCAATGATGCTGCCGGGCGCCTGACCACTACGCTGTCTAACCGCGGCCCGCTCTGGTCACAGGCATGGCACATGACGGTCGAGCGGCCCTGGCTGGGTTTCGGGCCGATGCACTTCGCCGATATTGCCAACGACATCGCGGCGCACCCCCATCAGGCGGTTCTGCAATGGGCCAGCGAGTGGGGCGTGCCGTCAGCGCTGTGTGTGATGGCATTGGCGCTGCGGGCGGGCTGGGCCACGGTGCGCTTGATACAGGCACGCGCAGAGTCAGAGGCGCGTTCGGACGTGCTGCGCCTGTGCCTCTTTGCCGCCCTGGTGGGCGCGATGACCCAGGCGATGGTGGACGGTGTGATCGTGATGCCTGTCTCCCAACTCTGGTTGGCCCTGGTGACGGGCTGGCTGATGGCCCTGCACCACTTGCGAACGCCCGCACGCGCACCCTTGCCCCTGTTGTACGGGACATGGGCGGCCACCAGCGTCCTGGCTGCCGGCCTGCTGGTGTTTGTCGCCGCGCGCGATGTGCCTCATCTCGCCGAGCGTGCACAGCACCATGCACAGGTCAGCAAGGCCTACCTGCAACCACGCTTCTGGTCACAAGGCGTCATTGCCGAGCCAACGCGCTAAGTTGCCGGACGCCCAAGGCAGTGCTAGCTTTAGCCCACCGCCCGTGTAGCTCAGCCGGTAGAGCAGCGCACTCGTAACGCGAAGGTCGCAGGTTCGATTCCTGTCCCGGGCACCAGCGCAACACAGTTTTCAGATGATCCCAGAATGGTTCTGAAGGCCAGACGGGCCGGTACACAGGCCGGCTCTTTTGTATCTGATCGACCTTGATGACCCAGATGCATCCCCATTCCTCGATCCAAGAGAACGCCATGACCACACAAGCAATGACCCAGGAAGCACGGCACGCAGCGGCCCTTGAAAAATACCTCGCTGAATCGCCGCAACTCAAAGAAGAGATCAAGGCGTTGAGCGCCGACGATCAGCGCGACCAGATCCAGTGGGCATTCGAGGACGAGGCCGAGAGCCAGGGCTATCAGCCTTGGGAGCTGACCCTGAAGTACACGTCCACCCCCGAAGAGTTCGAGACCGCCCGCCTTGCATTGCACAAGGAAGCGGCCGAGGTGTTGGGGGTTGAGTGGGACGAGTACTGCGAAATGAACGATTTGGTCGTTTAAGGGCAGGCGTAGTGCCAGGCTTCAGGCTGCCAGTGGGCAGCTTGAAGCCTGGCGCGGCTCACAAACTCAGCCTCATCGACAGGTCCACCGCCTTCACGTCTTTCGTCATCGCACCGATGGAGATGTAGTCCACCCCGGTTTGTGCGATCGGCAGCAACGTACTTTCATTGATCCCGCCGCTGGCTTCCAGCTTGGCCTTGCCGCCGTTCAGGCGCACGGCTTCACGCATGTCGTCCAGGCTCAACTCGTCCAGCATGATGATGTCGGCCCCGGCCGCCAGGGCTTCGCGCAGTTCGTCCAGGCTTTCCACTTCGACTTCCACCGGCTTGCCCGGGGCGATTTTGTGCGCGGCGTTGATCGCTTGGGCAATGCCGCCGCAGGCCGCGATGTGGTTTTCCTTGATCAGGAACGCGTCGTACAAACCGATGCGGTGGTTGTGGCAGCCGCCGCAGGTCACTGCGTATTTTTGCGCCAGGCGTAGACCCGGGAGAGTCTTGCGGGTGTCCAGCAATTTGACCTGGGTACTGGCGACAACGTCCGCCAGGTCGTGCGCGCGGGTGGCGACACCGGACAGCAATTGCAGGAAGTTCAGCGCGCAACGCTCGCCGCTGAGCAGCGAACGGGCTGGGCCTTCCAGGTGGAACAGCGCCTGGTCGGGGCTCACGCGCTCACCGTCACGTACTTGCCAATGCACGGCCACCCGTGGGTCCAGTTGGCGAAACACCGCGTCCACCCACGCTGTGCCGCTGATCACGGCGGCGTCGCGGGTGATGATGGTGGCCTTGGCCAGGCGTTCGGCCGGGATCAATTGCGCGGTGATATCACCGCTGCCGACGTCCTCGAGCAAGGCGCGGCGCACGTTGGCTTCGATTTCGGCGGTCAGGTCGGCAAGGCGAAGATTGGGCATGACGGGCTCCACAAACAAAGTGCGCCGATTATAGGGGCACGGCGCCTTGCAACCCAAGGCGCCGCACGCGGGCTCAGGCTCATTTGCGCACAAGGGCAGAGTTTGCTGGCGCAACAGCCCCCATTTGCCAGATAATCTCGCGCCTTGCAATTGGCGTCATAGCTTTGACGTATCAGTGGCCGCCCGGTATTCGCGGCGCTCGGGGTGTTTTCCCGGGCCCGTACCGATCGGTTACAACACCGGACACCGCCGTTTCAGGAGGCCAGGATGCATAACGACGCAAAGGTGGTGCCCATCAACAAGGCGATGGCGATGCCCTCGCCGCTCGCCCGTTTGCCAGTGGTGCTGCTTCAAGTCCGTGACAAGGCGGCGCAACAGCTCAGGCAGGGGTTACAGGACCTGTTCGATAACGCCGACGACACCCTGTTCGAGATGGCCGACAAGGCCCGCAGCAACACGGACCACGGTATTTTCTTCGAGGCCATGCGCGACCTGCGCCTCAAGCGCAAGAATTTCGAGCGCGGGTTCATGGACCTGCTTTTCGACGGTTTCGCCAGGCTCGGCCGGGCAGGGCGCGGCGAGCTGCACCTGGTGCCGGTGGTGTCCTACGAGGCGCAGCCCGGCCAGTCCAAGGACGAACTGGAAAAAGCCCTCGCCTTGGAAACTATGCTCGGCAAGGTGCAGCGCCGTGATGGCCTGGCCTTGGGCCAACTCACTGCCCGCTTGAGCGAGTTGCTTGGCAAGCGCCTGGATGACCGCGAAAACCCGCTGGGCCCCGCGATGCTCTGTGAATACTTCCTGCGGGCGGGGCGTAACCTGGGGGTAGAGATCCGCGTCAAGCTGATCATCCTCAAACTGTTTGAGAAGTACGTACTCAGTGATGCCGACGCCCTCTACGGCGACGCCAATCAATTGCTGATCGCCACCGGCGTACTGCCCGCGCTCAAGGCCGTGCCGTCGCGCCGCGCCGCGCCCCGGCCCGACTTGCCGGCCGCGCACGCGCCCCAGGTGCGCCCCCGCAGCGACGGCGGCCAAGCGGTGTTCGCCGCCTTGCAAGAGCTGCTCAGCACCGTGCGCGGCAGCGTTGCGCCCACGCTTGAGCCCAGCGCCCGGCCCCAGCCCATCTCCACCCGCGACCTGTTGCGCCTGCTCTCGCATTTGCAGCAATACGTGCCGCAGCCCGAGGTGGAGGACGACTTTGACCTGCGCAACCAGCTTGAGGAGCTTTTGACCCGCATCAGCGTCATCAGCGGCAAGCCGCGAGTGATCGACGATGCCGACGAAGATGTCATCAACCTGATCGGCATGCTGTTCCAGTTCATGCTCGAGGACCGCAGCGTGCCTGCGTCCCTCAAGGCACTGATCGCCCGCTTGCAGATTCCCCTGTTGAAAGTGGCGGTGCTGGACAAGAGCTTCTTCAGTTGCGCCGACCATCCGGCGCGGCGCCTGCTGGATGCAATTGACCAGGCCGCCACGGGTTGGGGCCAGCGTGACGAGCGGCAGCGGCGCAGCCTGTACGCACAAGTCGAGCAGTTGGTGCAGCGCCTGTTGAATGATTTTGCCGACGACCCGGCGATCTTCCCGCAGTTGCTGTGCGAGTTCACTGCCGTGACCCAGGGCGAACAGCGCCGCAGTGAACCGCTTAGCCGTGACACGCTGTTGTTTGACCGCGCGTTGGCGGCGGTGATTGGCCACCTGCGCCAACTCAATCGCGGCAAGTGATCGCAACCTTGGGGCTTAACGCGGCATACTGCGCCCTCTGAGCCTTGTTCAAGGAGCCTGTATGCAGTTGGACCCCGCCAGCGGTTGGTGCCAGGGCATTCGTCATTGCCTTTCACCCAACTTCAATGAACGCCCCGGCGGCGAAATTTCCCTGTTGGTGGTGCACAACATCAGCCTGCCGCCGGCGCAGTTCGCCACCGGCAAGGTGCAAGAGTTCTTCCAGAATCGCCTGGATGTCACGGAACATGCCTACTTTGAAGGGATCGCGCACCTACGCGTGTCTGCGCATTTTCTGATCGAGCGCGACGGCGCGGTCACGCAGTTTGTCTCGTGCCAGGACCGCGCCTGGCATGCGGGTATTTCGAGTTTCGAGGGGCGCGACACCTGCAACGATTTTTCCCTGGGCGTGGAGCTTGAAGGCACCGACGACCTGCCGTTCACCGAGGCGCAATACCAGGCGTTGACGACACTGACGCGCCAGTTGCTGGCGGCGTACCCGGCCATCACGGTTGAACGGATCTGTGGTCATAGCGATATCGCCCCGGGACGCAAGACCGATCCCGGACCGGCTTTTGATTGGGCGCGCTTTCGTGGCGCTTTGCAGCAAGGAGGACACACACAATGAGTTTTCTGGTGTTGGTGCTGGCGGTCTGGATCGAGAAGTTTTCGGCCTTGCGTCAGCGGTTGCAGCGTGACGGCCTGTGGCGACGAGAACTGGCTCGGCTTGAGTCGAGCGAGCGGCTGGGCAAACAGCCCTGGCTGATCCTCGCCTTGTTGGTGTTATTGCCGGTGGCCTTGCTCGCCCTGTTATTGCTGGGGCTGCAACCTGTGGCGTATGGCCTGCTGGCATTGCCGGTGCACCTGCTGGTGGTCATCTACAGCCTGGGCCGTGGCGATGTGATGGCCGGGCTCGGCCCGTTTCGCGACGCGTGGCGCCGTGGCGACCTGCAAGCCGCCGAGCATGTGGCCGAGCGCGACCTGAACCTGTGCGCCGACAACGGCGAGCAATTGCTGGAGCGGGTCCAGGGCCATTTGCTGTGGCAGGCCTACCAGAGCTTCTTCGCCGTGATTTTCTGGTACTTCCTGCTGGGCCCCGTGGCGGCGCTGGCCTACCGCCTGCTGGCCCTGGCTGCCGAACACAGCCAGAACCCGCGAGTGGCCGAGCGCGCCGGGCAACTGCGCCACGCGTTCGACTGGCTGCCGGTGCGCCTGCTGGCGGCGAGCTTTGCGCTGGTGGGCAACTTTGTCGCGGTCAGCCGCGTGATGCTGCACGAACTGTTGAGCTGGGACATCACGGCTGCGCAACTGGTGGACAAGGTCGGCCTGGCCGCCGGTGAAATCCCGCCGCCGGTGGTGGGCGCCGAAGGCATCAACAGCCTCGACCGTCTCTGGGAACTGCTGCTGCGCGCCGCGGTGCTGTGGTACGCCGGGTTTGCCATCTGGACCGTGTTGCCCTGAGCTGCACCCCGGCTCAGCGCGCCCAGCCAAACAATTCACAGGCCGTGCGGGTGCTGGCCTCGGCCAGTGCGAGCGGCTGGGTGTTCAGGTGCGCGGCCAGCGCGGCGCAAATCTGGGGCAGGTGTTCGGGGCTGTTGCGCTGGCCGGGGTACATCACCGGGGCCATGTCCGGCGAGTCGGTTTCCAGCACCACCGCGTCCAGCGGCAGGCGGGCGAGCACCTTGTGCATACGCAGTGCCTGGGGCCAGGTGGCCGCGCCGCCCAGCCCGAGCTTGAACCCCAGCTTGAGGTATTCGCGGGCTTCTTCGTAGCTGCCGGCAAACGCGTGAATGATGCCGCCGCGTGACAGGCGAATGCGCTTGAGGGTGGCGATCACCGCCGCGTGGCTGCGGCGCACGTGCAGCAGGGCTGGCAGCTGGAAGTCCACGGCCAGCTGCAATTGGGCTTCAAACAGTGCTTGCTGGCGGGCGCGGTCGAGGTGTTCAAGGAAATAGTCCAGGCCGATTTCGCCCACCGCGCACAGTTGCCGATGGCCGTTGAGCCGGGTCAGCCAGTCGCCCAGTTCGGTGAGGTCGGCGGGGCGGTGATCGTCGAGGTACACCGGGTGCAGCCCAAAGGCGGCGAACAGGTCCGCGTCGTCTTGCACCAGGTCCCACAGTCGCTGCCAATTCTGCTGATAGACCCCCAGCACCACCATGCGCCTGACGCCCAACTGGCGGCTGCGGGCCAGCACGTCGCGGCGGTCGGCGTCGAAGTCCGCAAAGTCCAGGTGCGTGTGGCTGTCGATCAGTTCCATCGCGATTACTGTGGGTGAATCCGTTGTTTGAAGGTACGGCCGATGGCATGCACCCCGGGCTGGTAGCGCTCCTCTTCAACGGCTGCCAAGGCCAGGCGCAGCGCGGTTTCGGCGATCAGCGCGTGTTGTTGGGCCATGGCGTTGACCGGCAACGGCAGAAAGTCCAGCAATTGGGTATCGCCAAACGTGCCCAGGTGCAGCGGATGGGTCCTGAGCGGGAAGTCATGCAGTGCATCAAACACGCCTTGCAGCAGCACGTAGGACGTGGTCACCAGCGCGTCAGGCAAATGCCCCAGGCGTTGCAGCAATTGCTCCATCAGCTGTCGGCCACAGTCGCGGCTGAAGGCCTCGCCTTCTTCGATCAGCACCTCGCCGTGAAAGCCTTGCAGGGCTTCGTGAAAGCCCGCCGCACGTTCCTGGCTGATGCCCAGTTCGGGCCGCGCGCCGATCAGCGCGATCTGGCGGGGCGCCGGTTGCAGCAAGCTGCTGGTCAATTGCAGGCAGGCCTGGCGGTCGTCGCTGACCACCGAGCAGAATTGCGTCGGGTCCATCACCCGGTCAAGGGCGATCACCGGCAGGCCCTTGGCTTGCAGTTCACGGTAGCTGTCATCGCTCGCGGGCAGGCAACTGGCCACAAACAAGGCATCGCAACGGCGCGCGCGGAACAGTTGCAACAGTTGGCGTTCACTGTTGGCGTCGTCATCGGAGCTGGCGATCAGCAACTGGTAGCCCCGGGCGCGGGCGCCTTGCTCCAGCAGTTTGGCGATGCGCGCGTAACTGGGGTTTTCCAAGTCTGGCAGGATAAACCCCAACGTACGGGTATGCCGGCTGCGCAGCCCGGCGGCCTGGGGGTTGGGCGTAAAGCCGTGCTCTTCAACGACGGCGCGCACCCGTTCGACGGTGGCGCTGCTGATCCGTTGCTGTTCGGCTTTGCCGTTGATGACGTAGCTGGCGGTGGTCACCGACACACCGGCCAGACGGGCGATATCACTGAGTTTCAAACCGGGATTTCCTTGTTTTTTGGAGCTTGCCCCGACATTTTGTCCAATCGTAAACGATTCTTGCAGACGACCATTGTCGCACCTCAACGCCGGGCGGCGCTTGTTTACCCGCTCAATTCAGACATAACCGACTATTGACGCTAGATTAAACGTTTCAGCAAGCGTATTTTGGCGAACATGGCGACGAATGCAGGCCTGCCCACTGACCGCCCAGTCAGCGCCTGCACCCGCTTTTGCACCGATTTATTCAAAAATAATAGCCAGTGCACCCGATGCGCTGATCAGGAGAACGGCATGCTTGAGCTCACCCACGAGCAGATTTCCATGGGCCAGACGGCGGTGGACAAGTCTGCGGCCTTGCACTTGCTCGCTGGCAAACTCGTGGCCGACGGCCTGGTCGCCGAGGGCTACCTTGAGGGCTTGCAGGCCCGTGAGGCTCAAGGCTCGACCTTTCTCGGCCAAGGCATTGCCATTCCCCACGGCACCCCCGAAACCCGTGACCAGGTGTTCAGCACCGGCGTGCGCCTGCTGCAATTTCCCGAAGGGGTGGACTGGGGCGACGGCCAGATCGTGTACCTGGCCATCGGCATCGCGGCCAAGTCCGACGAACACCTGCGCCTGCTGCAACTGCTCACCCGTGCCCTGGGCGAAACCGACCTGGGCCAGGCCTTGCGCCGCGCAGGTTCTGCCCAGGCGTTGTTGAAATTGCTGCAAGGCGCGCCGCAGGCGCTGGCGCTGGATGCACAAATGATCAGCCTTGGCGTGTCGGCCGACGACTTTGAAGAACTGGTGTGGCGCGGCGCCCGTTTGCTGCGCCAGGCCGATTGCGTGGGCAACGGTTTCGCCGCGGTGCTGCAACAAGTCGATGCGCTGCCGCTGGGCGATGGCCTGTGGTGGCTGCACAGCGAACAAACGGTAAAGCGCCCGGGCCTGGCATTTGTCACGCCGGACAAACCCCTGCGCTACCTCGGCCAGCCCTTGAACGGGCTGTTTTGCCTGGCCAGCCTGGGTGAGGCCCACCAAGCCTTGCTGGAACGCCTGTGTGCGTTGCTGATTGAAGGCCGTGGCCAGGAACTGGGCCGTGCCACCAGCCGTCGCGCGGTGCTTGAAGTGCTCGGCGGCGAATTGCCCGCCGATTGGCCCAGTGCCCGTATCACCTTGGCCAACGCCCACGGTTTGCATGCCCGCCCGGCCAAGGTCCTGGCGCAGTTGGCAAAAGGTTTTGACGGCGATATTCGTGTGCGCGTGCTGGACGGCCCGGTGGGCGCCGTGTCGGTCAAAAGCCTGAGCAAGCTGCTGAGCCTCGGGGCCCGGCGGGGCCAAGTGCTGGAGTTTGTCGCCGCGCCCGGCATTGCCGACGAAGCGCT
Source organism: Pseudomonas sp. SDO5215_S409 (assembly GCF_054071325.1). NCBI lineage: Bacteria > Pseudomonadati > Pseudomonadota > Gammaproteobacteria > Pseudomonadales > Pseudomonadaceae > Pseudomonas > Pseudomonas sp. SDO5215_S409. The sequence goes on from NZ_JBSVWN010000066.1 coordinate 22,464, forward strand.
GCCCGCGTTGCTGGCGGCGGTGCAGGCGGGCCTGGGTGAAACGGTCGAGCCGTTGCCCATCGAGGTCGCGTTACCTGCTGCCACTGAGCCCGAACCCACGCTCAGCGCCCCGCCTGCCGGCAGCCAGTGGCAAGCCGTGCCCGCCGCGCCCGGCATCGCCATGGGCCCGGCGTACGTTCAGGTGCCGCAACCGTTCGACTACCCGCTGCGCGGCGAGTCCGCCGTGATCGAGCGCCAGCGCCTGCACGCCGCGCTGGCGCAGGTGCGCGCGGACATCCAGGGCCTGATCGACCGTGGCACCGCCGCGGCTATCCGCGACATTTTTATCACCCACCAGGAAATGCTCGACGACCCGGAATTGGCCGACGACGTCGACACCCGCCTCAAGCAAGGCGACAGCGCTGAAGCGGCCTGGATGAGCGTGATCGAGGCGGCGGCCCAACAGCAGGCAGCGCTGCAGGACGCCTTGCTCGCCGAGCGTGCCGCCGACCTGCGCGACATCGGCCGCCGAGTGCTGGCGCAGTTGTGTGGTGTGGCGGCGGCCCAGGCGCCAAGCGAGCCCTACATTTTGGTGATGGACGAAGTCGGCCCCTCGGACGTGGCGCGCCTGGACCCGGCCCGCGTCGCCGGTATCCTCACCGCGCGCGGCGGTGCCACCGCCCACAGCGCCATCGTCGCTCGCGCCCTGGGCATTGCGGCGCTGGTGGGCGCCGGGCCTGCGGTGTTGTTGCTCGCAGACGGCACGCCGTTATTGCTCGACGGCCAGCGCGGGCGCCTGCATGTCAGCCCCGACGCCGCGACGTTGCAGCGCGCCACCGTTGAGCGCGACACCCGCGAGCAGCGCTTGCAAGCCGCCGCCGCGCAACGCTTTGAGCCGGCGCGGACCCGTGATGGCCACGCCGTTGAAGTGTTCGCTAATGTGGGGGAAAGTGCAGGCGTTGCGTTGGCCGTGGAGCAGGGCGCCGAAGGCATCGGCCTGCTGCGCACCGAACTGATTTTCATGGCTCACCCCCAGGCCCCCGACGAGGCCACCCAAGAGGCCGAATACCGCCGCGTGCTCGACGGCCTGCAAGGTCGCCCGCTGGTGGTGCGCACCCTGGATGTGGGCGGCGACAAACCGCTGCCTTACTGGCCGATCGCCAAAGAAGAAAACCCCTTCCTCGGTGTGCGCGGCATTCGTCTGACCCTGCAACGCCCGGCGATCATGGAGGCGCAATTGCGCGCCCTGCTGCGCGCTGCCGACGGGCGTGCGCTGCGCATCATGTTTCCGATGGTCGGCAGCCTGGACGAGTGGCGCCAGGCCCGCGACATGACCGAGCGCTTGCGCCGGGACATCCCGGTGGCCGACTTGCAGCTGGGCATCATGATCGAAGTCCCGTCCGCTGCCTTGCTGGCGCCGGTGCTGGCCCGGGAAGTGGACTTTTTCAGCGTTGGCACCAACGACCTGACCCAATACACCCTGGCCATCGACCGGGGCCACCCGACGCTGTCGGCCCAGGCGGACGGCCTGCACCCGGCGGTGCTGCAGCTGATCGACATCACCGTGCGCGCCGCCCATGCCCATGGCAAATGGGTGGGCGTGTGCGGCGAGCTGGCGGCAGACCCGCTGGCCGTGCCGGTGCTGGTGGGCCTGGGGGTGGATGAGTTGAGCGTGTCGGCCCGCAGCATTGCCGAGGTCAAGGCCCGGGTGCGTGAATTGAGTTTGCGCCAGGCCCAAGGCCTTGCGCAGCAGGCACTGGCGGCGGGCTCTGCCGCCCAGGTGCGTGCGTTAGTGGAGAACGAATAAATGGCAAGGATTTTAAGCCTGACGCTGAACCCGGCGTTGGACCTGACCGTGCGCCTGACGCGCCTGGAACCGGGCGCCGTCAACCGCAGTGAGGCGATGTTGACCCACGCGGCGGGCAAGGGCGTGAACGTGGCTCAGGTCCTGGCAGACCTGGGCCATCACGTGACCGTGGGCGGCTTTCTCGGTGAAGACAACCCGCAAGCGTTCGAGGCCCTGATCGCCTGTCGCGGGTTTGCCGATGCCTTTATGCGGGTGCCCGGGGAAACCCGCAGCAACATCAAGATCGCCGAGCAAAGCGGCCAGGTGACGGACATCAACGCGCCCGGGCCGCAGGTGAGCGAGCAGGCGCAGCAAGCGTTGCTCGATCAACTGACGCGCGTGGCACCCGGGCATGACGCCGTGGTGGTGGCTGGCAGCCTGCCGCGTGGGGTCAGCCCGCAGTGGCTGGGCGTTTTGGTACACCATCTGAAAAGCCTGGGCTTGAAAGTCGCCCTGGACACCAGCGGCGACGCCCTGCGCGCCGGGCTCGACGCGGGCCCCTGGTTGATCAAACCCAATACCCAAGAGTTGGCCGATGTGCTCGGTGGCCCGGCGGACGATGCGGCGCGACAGGCGCAGGCGGCCGCGCATTTGCACGCCCGCGGCGTCGAGCACGTGGTGATCTCCCAAGGTGCCGACGGCGTGAACTGGTTCGGCCCCGGCACGGCGTTGCATGCCACGCCCCCCCAGGTGGTGGTCGCCAGCACGGTGGGGGCGGGCGACTCGCTGTTGGCCGGGATGCTCCATGGTCTGCTGAAGGCCGATTCACCGGAAACCACCTTGCGCCGAGCCACCGCGATTGCTGCGATGGCCGTGACGCAAATCGGTTTTGGCATCCGCGACGACGCGCAATTGGCGCGCCTTGAAAGCGCCGTGCAGCTCAGCGCGCTGACACAACAATAAGAGAGGCCGGTCATGAAGTTAGCCATTGTTACTGCCTGCCCGAACGGCAGGGTCACCAGCGTGCTGTGCGCCCGTTTGCTGGACGCCGCCGCGCAGCGCCAAGGGTGGAGCACCCACGTTGAAGTGGTGGACGTGCAACACCCGGAGCGGCAATTGCCTTTGGCCACTTTGGAGGCCGCCGACTGGGTGCTGCTGGTCACCAGCACGCCGGTGGACATGCAGCGGTTTGTCGGCAAGCGCGTGTTCCAGAGCACCCCGGCCCAGGCGTTGGCGGATGTCGACGCCGTCTTGCGCCGTGGCGCGGCCGAAGCCAGCGTGCACGTCGCAAGCGAAGCCCTGGCCGCTCGCGCGCCGCGCCTTGTGGCCATCACCGCGTGCCCCACGGGCGTGGCCCATACGTTCATGGCGGCCGAGGCGTTGCAGCAGGCGGCCCAGCGCCTGGGCTATCAATTGCAGGTGGAAACCCAAGGTTCGGTCGGGGCGCGCACCCCGCTGAGCGCGGACGCCATTCGCGAGGCGGATGTGGTGTTGCTGGCCACCGATATCGAGGTGGCGACCGAGCGGTTTGCCGGCAAGAAAATCTACCGCTGCGGCACCGGCATTGCGCTCAAACAAGCGCAGGCGACCCTCAACAACGCCTTGGCCGAAGCCCGGCCGGAAAGCGCCGCCAGCGGCGCCACACTGGCCAAGCCCGAGAAGACCGGGGTCTACAAACACCTGCTCACCGGTGTGTCGTTCATGCTGCCGATGGTGGTGGCGGGCGGCTTGCTGATTGCCCTGTCGTTTGTGTTCGGCATTCATGCCTTCGAAGAACCCGGCACCCTGGCCGCCGCACTGAAAAGCGTCGGCGACCAGGCGTTCATGCTGATGGTGCCGTTGCTGGCGGGGTACATCGCCTACTCGATCGCCGACCGTCCGGGGCTGGCGCCCGGGATGATCGGCGGCCTGTTGGCAGGCACCTTGGGTGCAGGCTTCATCGGCGGGATTCTGGCCGGGTTTCTCGCAGGCTACAGCGTCAAGTGCATCACCCGCACAGTGCGCTTGCCCCAGAGCCTGGACGCGCTCAAGCCGATCCTCATCATCCCGCTGCTGGCGAGCCTGTTCACCGGCCTGGTGATGATCTACCTGGTGGGCCCGCCGGTGGCGCACATGCTCACGGTGCTGACGGACTTTCTGGGCAACATGGGCACCACCAACGCCGTGCTGCTGGGTATTTTGCTGGGCGCCATGATGTGCGTGGACCTCGGCGGGCCGATCAACAAGGCGGCCTACGCGTTTTCTGTGGGCCTGCTGGCCGCGCAAAGCGGGGCGCCGATGGCCGCGACCATGGCCGCCGGGATGGCGCCGCCGATCGGCATGGGCATCGCCACGTTGCTGGCCCGGCGCAAGTTCGCCCAGACCGAGCGCGAGGCGGGCAAGGCGGCGCTGATTCTGGGGCTGTGCTTTATCTCGGAGGGGGCGATTCCGTTCGCCGCCAAGGACCCGTTGCGGGTCATCCCGGCGAGCATCGCCGGGGGGGCGCTCACCGGGGCCCTGTCGATGTATTTCGGCTGCAAGCTGATGGCGCCCCACGGCGGCTTGTTTGTGCTGCTGATTCCCAACGCCATCAACCACGCGTTGCTGTACCTGCTGGCGATTGTGGCGGGCAGTGTGCTGACCGGCCTGGTGTACGCGCTGCTCAAGCGGCCCGAGGCGGTCGAGCTCAAGGTCTGACACCTGCCGCACATGCGGCTTTTGGCCATTAAGCAAGCGGCCGCAGGCGCCCGGAAAGATCCGGCGCGATTGCATTCACGGGAATAAATCCCGCCCCTGGCGTGTTCATCTTCCTACTGGTTTATCGACTGATTTGGGAGATGCACATGCTTGTTTACCGAGACACACTCCGAGAAGCGATGCCGCTACGTGAACGCCCGGGTGCGATTGGTCTGGTGCTCAGCTTTGAGGGCGCGCGTTACTACGTGTTTGTCAGCCGTCAGTCCCGTGACCAGGTGGCTAACAGTGCCGTGGGCAACAAGCTGAAATTGCATGCGCAGTTGCTGGGCAGGACGCTGACAAAAGACCAGCACCAAGAGCGATACCATGCCATGTTGCCGGTGGCGCTGAGCCTGGCCACGCAGCGGCAGGTCGAGGCCGAAAGCCGGCACGCGGAAGAGTCGATGATCGAGCATTTCGATGAGTGCGTGCAGAACTTCGTGGCCTTGCGGGGCCGTCCGCCCGCCAAGGCCGAAGTGTTCCTGTCGCACTGCCCGTGCCAGTCCAAAGACCCCGGCGCCAGCCCGGCGCGGATGCTGGCAGGGACCCATTACGAGGCGACCTGCAAGGCCAAGCTGATCAAGTTCTGCACCACCGGCGCCCGGTCCGCGATCTCGTGGAAGGTTTATTACCAGTTTGATATCGGCACTTCAAAGCTCGATATCAACGAGAACCTGGGCAACCTCACCATGTGCAAACAACCTGCTTTTATCGTGACCTAAGCACCTGTTTATCGACACCGAATGCGCAGTGGCCCGGTTAGCGGCGCAAGGCGGCAGACCATGATTTTCGATGGGGCCAGCAGCGTCGGGAACAGGCCGGGTGTCGATGCTTGAGCAAACGCTGCAACCTGCCTGACTGGCAGGTTGCTTCATGCCCCAACATCGCCCGCGTGGTCAGTAGACATCCCGCCGGTAGCGGCCCTGTTCGATCAAGCGCTCGACCGCCGCAGTGCCCAGCACGTCCACCAGTACCTGGTCCACGCCAGCGGCCATGCCCTGCAAACTGCCGCACACGTAAATCGCCGCGCCGTCGGCCAGCCATTTGCGCAGCACCGGCGCCGACTCGCGCAGGCGGTCCTGCACGTAGATCTTTTCTGCCTGGTCCCGCGAAAACGCCAGGTCCAGTAACGGCAAATCGCCGCTTGCCAGCCACCCTTGCAGCTCGTCCTGGCAGTGGTAGTCATGGGCAAAATTGCGCTCGCCAAACAGCAGCCAGTTGCGCTGTTGCCCGTCGGCGATCCGCGCCTTGAGCAAGCTGCGCAGGCCCGCCAGCCCGGTGCCGTTGCCCAGCAGGATCAGCGGCACGGGAGCCTTCGGCAGGTGGAAGCCACTGTTGCGGCGCACCTTCAGGCTGATGCTTGCGCCTACGGCGGCATGTTCGGTCAGCCAGCCGGAACCCAGGCCCAGGCTGCCGTCGGCGTGACGCTCCTGGCGTACGATCAACTCCAGCACGCCGTCGCTGGCAATCGAGGCGATCGAGTATTCGCGCATGGCCAGCGGCACCAGCGCATCCACCAACGCCTGTGCATGCAGGCCGACCAGGTGGGTGCGGCTGTCGGGCAATTGGCGGCTGGCCAATGCCTGGGCGAGGGGTTGGGCCAGGCCTGCGATAAGCACGCCGTCACTGCCCGCCAGGCCCAGCCCGTCGAGGAAATGCTCGATGGCCCAGGGGCAGTTGCGTGGCAGCACTTCCACCAGGTCCCCGGCGCGCCAGTCGCGTGGCTGCGCGGGGACCAGGCCGAGCAGGTAGACGCCGGACCCTGCGCTGCCGGGGTTGAGCAGGGTGCGGTACTGCAAGGTCCAGGGTTCAAAGGCGGCGGTGGGCCAGGCGCTGGCGGGGGCGTGGCCGGTCAGTTGGCCCAGTTGGTGCTGCCAGTGTTGCAAGGCCGTGGGGTCGCCGTTGTCGACTTCCACCGGGGCAAACAGCGGGGTGCCGCCCTGGTTGGTCAGCCAGAAATGCAGGCGCCGGGCAAAGCCGCAGAAGTGGGGGTACTGGCGATCGCCCAAGGCCAGTACCGAATAGTTCAGGCCGTTCAGGGGCAGGCCTTTGCCCAGCACCGTGCGCTCGAAACCGCGTGCGCTGTCGGGGGCTTCGCCGTCGCCAAAGGTGCTGACCACAAACAGCGCATGGCTGGACTGGCGCAAGTCGTCCTCGCTGACGGCGCCCAGGGGCTGCACCTTCACCGGCACCCCGGCGGCCTGCAATTGCCCGGCGGTGTGCCACGCCAGTTGTTCGGCAAAACCGCTCTGGCTGGCAAAACCCACCAGCCAGGAGGACGCGTCACTGTGGGACGGCGCCAGGCCCTGGCGCGCATCGCGCACCTGGCGTTTTTTGCGGCGACGGTCCAGGTACAACAGCCAGCCGGTGATAAAGAACAGCGGCATGCAGGCCCCGGCGAGGGTCATGATGACGCGGCCGATCACCCCGAAATAGCTGCCGACATGCAGCGCATACACGCTGGTCAACAACTGGGACGCGAGGCTTTTGGTGGCGTAGCGCTCGTGCGACTTGACCTCGCCGGTGGCCGGGTCAAGGTTGATCTGGTTCAGCGCCCGGTCATGGGGCGAGGTCTTGAGCAGGTAGTACACGATGGCCGGTTGCCCGGCGATGGCCGGCATGCGGATGTTGTAGGCGCTCAGGTCCGGGCCTGCGTGGCTATAGAGGCTGCTCCAGATGGCGTCGTAATTGGCCACCGGCGGCGGACCTTCGGGCGCCGGGCCGCGTTTGCGCACCCGCTCGTTTTGTGGGGCATCGGACATCAGCTTTGTCAGGCCCTGGCTGTACCACTCGTAGGACCAGAACAACCCGGTCGACGCCGACAGCAGGTAAAACAACAGGCACCAGGTGCCGAACACCGAGTGCAGGCCCCAGTGGAAACTGCGGCCTTTTTTGCGCCAGTCCAGGGTCAGCCAGGCACGCCAGTTGGCCGCTTGGCGTGGCCAGCGCAGGTACAGGCCCGACAGGCAGAAAAACACCAGGATCAGCGTGCAGGCGCCGGTGATCTGCCGACCGGTATCGCCCGCCGCCAGGAACCGGTGCAGTTGCAGCACAAACCCGAAAAAATCCTGGCCGACGGCGTCGCCCATGTAGTCGCCGGTGTACGGGTCGAAGTAACGCATCTGCCCGCGCCGCTCGCCCGCAGGCGCGGTGAAAAACACGCGGGCGGCGTTGCCGTCTTCGCGCTCCACCCAGAGCATCGACACCACCTTGCCTTCGCGCGCTTCCAGGATGCGCACCAGTTCGGCGGGCGGCAGCACGCCCGCTTCGCGTTTTTGCACCGTGAGTACGCTGGGGTTGAGCGCCCGCAGGATCTCATCCTGGAACGACACCGTGGCGCCGGTGATCCCCATCAATGCCAAGACCAGCCCTGCGGTAATGCCGAAAAACCAGTGCAGCTGAAACAGGGATTTTTTCAACAATTGAGGCGGCCTCGGAGCGAGTGGGGATTTTCACGGCGCGCATTATGCCGTGAGTTGTCGAGAAAGATTCTTTTTTACACGCAAAAGCGTGCGGCATCCGATGCGTGGAGTCTTGTCGGCGAATTTGTTGCAGAATTTTACATGGCCAATAAGAATCAATACCATTGGCATCTCTTTATTTTCAGGTACTGCCGCCATGTTGCTGCACATTCCCGCCCTGTTCTCACGTGAGGAAGTGCTGCGCATCCGCGAAGCCCTGGCGCAAGCCGACTGGGCCGACGGCAAGATCACGGCCGGGCACCAGTCGGCCAAGGCCAAGCACAACCTGCAACTGCCCGAAGGGCACGCACTGGCCAAGGAAATTGGCGCTGCGCTGCTGGAGCGCCTGTGGAAAAACCCGCTGTTCATGTCGGCGGCATTACCGCGCAAAGTCTTCCCGCCGCTGCTGAACTGTTACACCGCGGGCGGCAGTTTCGACTTTCACATCGACAACGCCGTGCGCCAGCCCCGGGGCAGCCTTGAGCGCGTGCGCACAGACCTGTCGTCCACCCTGTTTTTCAGCGACCCGGACGAGTATGACGGCGGCGAGCTGCAGATCCAGGACACGTTCGGCCATCAACGCGTCAAATTGCCCGCGGGTGACATGGTGCTGTACCCAGGCTCCAGCCTGCATAAAGTCAACGCCGTGACCCGTGGCACCCGGTACGCCGCGTTTTTCTGGACCCAAAGCCTGGTGCGCGAAGACAGCCAGCGCACCCTGCTGTTCGAGATGGACGGCGCGATCCAGCAACTGACCCGCGACGTGCCCGACCACCCGGCGCTGATCCAGCTCACTGGCACTTACCACAACCTGTTGCGCCGCTGGGTTGAGGTCTGAGCATGAGCTTTCAACTGCGCCGCGAAGAACACCTCAACGGGCAACAACTGCAGGCCATGCTGGAGGACTCCCCGTCCCGCGCCGCCCAGGCGATTCTGATGGCGGCCGGCCAAGGGGTGGTGGACGCACAAGCCTTGCTCGGGCAAATCCTGCTGCAAGGGCGCGGCATCGAACGCGACGAAGCGCTGGCGCTGCGCTGGTTCCGAATCGCCGCGCAAGGCGGCCACTTGATGGCCCGCAACATGGCCGGGCGCTGCCTTGAACACGGCTGGGGCTGCGCCGTTGACGAAGCGGGCGCCGCGCAACACTACCGCCTGGCCGCCGAGGGCGGGCTGGACTGGGGCCAGTACCACTACGCCAACCTGCTGGCCACCGGCCGAGGGGTGGCTGAAGACCACCGGCAAGCGCAGGCCTGCTACCGCATGGCGGCGGAGCAAGGCCACGCCAAATCGATGAACCTGCTGGGCCGCTACCTCGACGACGGCCAGCATTGCCCCAGGGATTGGCCAGCGGCGCAGGCGTGGTATCAGCGTGCGGCCGAAGGCGGGGACTTTCGCGGCCAGTTCAGCCATGGCGCGGTGTTGGCAGACCAAGGCGAAATCGAGACAGCGCTGATGTGGCTGCGCAAGGCGCTCGAAGGCGGGAACGCCAAGTTCCTGCGCCTGGCCTGCCCGACGCTGGCGGCTGCCCGGCAGCCGCAGATTCGTGCGTTGGAGAGTGAGTATCAGGCGCGGTTGGTTCAACTACAGGGTGAGCGGTTGGATAGAGGGGTAATGACATCACGAAGTCATATTGATCTTCACAGGACGCGGCAGGCACAGCAGGGCTGAACATTTCTGACCTTACCTAGAGGGTGTAGACAAAATAAAGTAAGCTCCTTACCTCTCTTCTACACAGCATAGAGCCATGCCTAAAACTGGACGCCCTCCCGTAATTGCTGCGGAGCATCACCCACTGCGGAACAAGCTTGCCCATGCTCAGCCCTACTCCAGTCAGGCCGATTGGCGCAAGCATTTCATGCCGAAACGGGCATCACCGCTCATCCCGACACGTTCGCAAAAGCCTTGAAGCTGGCCGGGATTGTTCTTATTAAAGAGCGGCCCAAGGGCAGCTTCCAAC
>NZ_JBSVWN010000067.1:0-30850 GCF_054071325.1 Pseudomonas sp. SDO5215_S409
AGGACACCGCCCTTTCACGGCGGTAACAGGGGTTCGAGTCCCCTAGGGGACGCCACGTTTACCCGCTATGCGGGATTTTTGAGGGTCATTCAATCATTGAATGGCCCTTTTGTTTTTCTGGCGTTTGGGTTTTCTGCGCCGTTCCCGCCCTACAAATCCTTATCCCTCTTTTTTGATTCGGCATTTCGCCAGACGAGCGGTCGCGTCTGTCGCTTGCGAAATATGATTATGGTAATAATATTCGACTCATGAGAGTCGGAGGTAATGATGAGCGATAAAAAAGCACAAACCCGTGAGCGCATCCTGCAGGCGGCCAGCGCTGCGTTGATCCAGCGTGGTCCGGCTGAACCCAGTGTGGGCGAAGTGATGGGCGCGGCCGGGCTGACGGTCGGTGGCTTCTACGCGCATTTCGACAGCAAGGATGCGCTGATGCTCGAAGCCTTCAAGCAGCTGCTGGCCCAGCGTCGTGCGTCCATCGATGACATCGACCCCCAAGTGCCCGGTGATGAGCGTCGGGCCTTGGTGGCGGCGTTCTACCTGTCCCGCAAGCACCGTGACTCCACGGCCAAGGCGTGCCCGATCCCAGCCACGGTCGGCGAAATGACCCGCCTGCCGGACACGTTCCGTGAGGCGCTGAACGAGCACATCGAACTGATGGCCGCGCAACTGGCCGCCAGCCCCGAAGACACGGACAAGGCCCTGGCAGACATGGCGCTGATGTTTGGCGGCCTGGCGCTGGCCCGGGCGTTGGGGCCGTGTGCCTTGTCGGACCGCGTGTTGCGCGCGTCCAAGTCAGCCGTCCGCTAAGGAGCAACACACATGGGCACCTTGACCTGGATACGCCGCGTGAATGGCACCGTGGGCCGGCTGGCGCCGCACACGGTGGCGAGCAAGATGCGCAAGGTGTTCATGACGCCCCGGGATCTACCGCCCAGCGCCTGGGAATTGCCGGTGCTCGCACAAGCAGAGCGTCTCACCTTGCGTTTTGGCCTGTCGGCGTTGCGCTGGGGCGAAGGCCCGGCGGTCTTGCTGATGCACGGTTGGGAAGGGCGGCCCACGCAATTTGCCAGCCTGATCGCGCCGCTGGTGCAGGCCGGGTATTCGGTGATCGCCCTGGACGGCCCTGCCCATGGCCAGTCTCCCGGGCGTGAGGCCCATGTGCTGCTGTTTGCCCGCGCCATGCTGGAAGCCGCTGCCGAGTTGCCGCCGCTGCATGCCGTGATTGGCCATTCCATGGGGGGCGCGAGTGCGATGCTGGCGGTGCAACTGGGGCTGCGTACCGAGGCCTTGGTGAGCATTGCGGCGCCGTCGCGTTTCCTGGATGTGCTGGGCGGTTTTGCACGCATGATGGGCCTGCCGTCCCGCGCGCGTTCGGCGTTTATCCAAGAGGTCGAATACAGCCTGGGCATGCCGCTCAAGCACCTGGACGTGGCGCATTATCAGCTGACTATTCCGGGCCTGATCGTGCACGCCGAAGACGACACCTTTATTTCGGCCAACGCCGCCCAGGTGATCCATGAGGCCTGGTTCGACAGCCGCCTGCTGCGCCTCGAGCATGGTGGCCATCATCGGGTGCTGGCCGATCCCCGGGTGATCGACGCAGTGCTGAGCCTGCTGGCCGGTCGCCGTGTGTCGCAGCGGCAAACCGCCTGAGCCATGGGTTACACTGCCTGCCGCCGACTTTAATCGACCGGGAGCAATCATGGGCTGGGATCTGGCAACGCCGTTTATCATCGATCTGCAGATCGGTGCCGAGGACATTGATGGCCTGGGGCACGCCAACAACGCCGTCTACGTGGCCTGGCTGGAGCGCTGCGCGTGGCGTCACTCCCAGCGCCTGGGCTTGGACCTCACTGAATACCGCCGCCTGGACCGCGCCATGGCCGTGGTGCGGCACGAGATCGATTACCTCGCCGCAGGCTACGAAGGCGATGAGCTGCAACTGGGCACCTGGATCGTCGATTGGGATCAGCGCTTGAAGATGACCCGGCATTTCCAGCTGTTGCGGCCCAGCGATGGCACGACCTTGCTGCGTGCACAAACCACCTTTGTCTGTATCGAGCTGTCCACCGGCAAGCCCAAGCGCATGCCGGAGGCGTTTCTGGAGGGCTATGGCCCGGCGCTGCAAGCCCGATTACCTGCCGACGTGTGAAAACCAGTAAACTGCGCCACGTTTTTCGTTGAGTGTTTTCCATGCAAATTGCTTTGGCGCCGATGGAGGGGTTGGTCGACAACATCCTGCGCGATGTCTTGACCCGTGTGGGCGGTATCGATTGGTGCGTGACCGAGTTCATCCGCGTCAACGATCGCCTGCTGACCCCGGCGTACTTCCACAAGCTCGCCCCGGAACTGCTGACCGGCGCCCAGACGGCGGCCGGTGTGCCGCTGCGCGTGCAGCTGCTGGGTTCGGACCCGGTGTGCCTGGCGGAAAACGCCGCGCTGGCCTGTGAGCTGGGCTCTGAGGTCATCGACCTGAACTTTGGCTGCCCGGCCAAAACGGTGAATAAATCCCGTGGCGGTGCGGTGTTGCTCAAAGAACCGGAGCTGCTCAACCAGATCGTCGAGCACGTGCGTCGCGCGGTGCCGGCGCATATCCCGGTCACCGCCAAGATGCGCCTGGGGTTCGACAGCCCCGACGGCGCGCTGGTGTGCGCCACTGCGCTGGCTGAAGGCGGTGCGGCGCATATCGTGGTGCACGCGCGCACCAAGGCTGACGGCTACAAACCGCCGGCCCACTGGGAGTGGATCCCGCGGGTGCAGGACGTGGTCAAGGTGCCGGTGTTTGCCAACGGTGACATCTGGAGCGTCGAAGACTGGCGGCGTTGCCGGGAAATCAGCGGCGTGGAAGACATCATGCTCGGCCGTGGCCTGGTGGCCCGCCCTGACCTGGCCCGGCAGATTGCCGCGGCCCGGGCCGGTGAAGAGGTGGTCGAAATGACCTGGGCGCAGATGCAGCCTCTGCTGCAAGACTTCTGGCGCCAGTCGGTGGAGCAACTCACCGAGCGCCAGGCGCCTGGCCGTTTGAAGCAATGGCTGGCCATGCTCACGCGCAACTATCCCGAGGCCGTAGAGCTGTTTACCGCGTTGCGCCGGGAAACCGACTTGGCGCAGGTCAGCCGTTTGCTGGGCGTGCCGCACCCGCAAGCCGCCTGAGCCTTTACCGATTCGGTTTGACCCAGGGCGCCAATGGCGCCCTTTTTCTTGGCTGCTTTTTAGTGACACGCGGCAATTGCGGATTTTTCCTATTGCAACTCATGAGCACCGAAGTGTGCGGTTACGTGATCCGCTGGAACGTCGTTGGGGCGGGCGCCACTGAGGGAGAGTCCAACTTTTGCACGTTAAGGCAAGTTGGGTGTTTCAAGTGTGGGGATAACGCCGTCAACTAACGTTCAACAGGAGCATGTATGTTTATTTCGAATTCGGGCACTGCGTATGCAGCCCATTTTGAATCCGCCGAAGAAAAAACCTTTAATTGCCCGGCACCGGCCGTGAACGAAAAAGTTGCGAAGCTGAATATACCCGCGGCGGGTGGTTTGGGAGGCGGGGGTGGCCCTTCCAGTTTCAAGGAAGTGATTGAAATGATCGTGTCCTTTTTCAGCCGGTTGCTGAGCAGGGTGCCGGACACGCCCGATGATAACGATCACACACCCACCGTCGTGCCCGACCCTGATCGACCCATGCCGCGGGTTGTCGATGACGCATTGCCCGGGCTCTCGGACAAGCGCAACGGCATCAAGCCCGAAAATATCTGGAGCGGTTTTCGCCAGGGCCCCGACGGCAATTGCGTGACCGTAGCCGCCATCAAGGCCGCGATGTACAAGTTCGGGCAGAGCCCCACGGACATCTTCAAGGACGTCCAACGCGTCGGCGATGGCTACCGCGTGACCATGCGCGACGACTACGCCCTGACCCTCACAGACGCCGAGCTGGCTCAGGGCGCACAGGGCGCGCGCTTTGTCGGGAGCGATGAAGGCATGCTCAAGGATGCGCAATTTCTGTATGCCGTCAGTGCCAAGCGGGCGCAGATGGAAAACAACGATGGCCGTGCGGCTCGCAGCTATCAGGCCGCCATCGACAGCCTCAATGACGGCGAAGACGAATACGGCGCAGGGGAGGGCCTCAAGCGCCTGGGCTTGAGAAAGCACATGCGCACCGTGAATGTGAAGGTGTTGGCGAACGGGCAGTTGGGCATGGTCAATCGTCGGGCACATTCGGTGGCAGTGATTAATGGCCAGGAGGAACTATGGGGGCGCAAAGGAGGCGCGCCGACACACGGGCAGGCCATCGCACTGGTTTGATAACACCGTCTTACTGTTGTTAACCCTCTTATTCGATTAATTGCCCGAGGTCACTTTAATGAACTTCGCTGTGTCGGCGTGCGCGCCATTTAACTATATGAACGTTAATGTTCCATCCTCCGCGTCCTCTGCAAAGACGCCCGTTCATAATGTGACGCCTTTTAAAACAACTCAACGCCGGTTTGGGGAGAACTTTGATACCAGCACCCATGCGGCCGTTATCCAGTTGATGATGGCAACGTTTGGGAAACGTCCATTGGACTTGTTCAAAACAATGGCGGCGGCGGGGGACGGGTTTGATATCACCATGAAAGATGAATTCAAGCTGCACCTTTCCCGCGAAGAACTGCAACGCGCCGCCCAGGCCTCACGCTTCAGTGGTGCGGACCCCGGAGCGGTAAACGTGGCGAACGTTGTCTTTGCCGCCTTCGTCAAGCGTCAGCAACTCACGGGCAAGCAGCCGGATTTTGCTGGTGCGCTGTCCAGGACCCTCACAGGCGAGACAGTGCAACGGTGCTTGCAGGGCATGGGTGTGTATGGGCTTGCGCAACGGGTGCCCGCCCAGCACCTGGCTGGCAAAGGCGTGGCGGGGGTGATGGAAACCCACACCTTTGGCGCCGCGTTTGTGCTCGATGGCGTGAAACACCATTACGATGAGCGACTGCGCCCCGACCGCAGTGAGGGCTACCGGCTGTTCAATGACCGCCGTGACCTGCAACCTGCCCCGGTGCCACAAAAGCCCGGCACGCCTGTAGGCGTGAAACCCGCCAATATCTGGAGCGGGTTTTACCAGGGTGTGGAAGGCAATTGCGTCACCGTGTCGGCGATCAAGGCGGCAATGATGCGCTTCGGGCAGCACCCGCAAGGCATCTACCGGCAGGTCACGCCGACGCCCCAGGGGTTTGACGTGGTCATGCGTGATGCCTTCAGGCTGCACGTGAGCCGGGATGAGTTGGAGCAGGCCCGGGCCGTGTCAAATTTCAAGGGCAGTGACGCAGACTTGCTCGACGACGCCAACTTTTTGTACGCGGTCAGCGCCAAGCGGGCTCAGTTGGAAAACAACGACCACCGTGGCGGGCAGAGTTATACGGTGGCGTTGCAGACCCTCAACGACGGCGAAGCCCCGGGCGAGTCGCTGCGCAGGCTCGGGCTGTTCGCCTACATCCGCGAAAGCACTGACTTGGAGCTGGCCCAAGGGGCCATTGGCACCCTGGCCAACTACAAACACTCGGTGGTGGTGATTGACGGCATGCTGGATATGTATGGTCAGAAGCTGAAGCTGGCCCTATCCGACTGGATGCGCACCGGGGCACGTGCCCTGAAGCTGGTCTAGCGCTCCACCAACTGGCGGAAACCGTCGATCGGCAACGGTCGGCTGTGCAGATACCCCTGGTACAAATGGCAGCCCAGCCCTTGCAGGAACGCCAGCTGTTCGGGGGTTTCCACACCTTCGGCGATCACTTCCAGGTTCAGGCTGCGCGCCATGGCCACAATGGCGCGGATGATTTCTGCATCGTTCGGGTCATGGGTCGCGTCACGGACAAACGACTGGTCGATCTTCAGCGCATCCACCGGCAGGCGCTTGAGGTAGGTCAGCGATGAATAGCCGGTGCCGAAGTCATCCATGGCAAAACTGACGCCGAGCTTTTTCAGGCGGCGCATTTTGCCGATCGTGTCGTCCAGGTTCTGAATCACGATGCCTTCGGTGATCTCCAGTTTGAGCAGGCTGAACGGCAGTTGATGGCGGTTCAGGCTGTGTTCCACTCGCTCGACGAAGTCATTCTGGCGAAACTGCCGGGGGCTGATGTTCACGCACAGCGTGAAGTTGAGCGGGTCTACCAGGCCCTCGGCGATCAAGCCTGCAAAGGCCTCGCAGGCCTGATCGAGGATCCAGGTGCCCACTTCCAGGATCAGGCCGCTGTCTTCCAGCACCTTGATGAACTCGGCTGGTGATTGCGCGCCCAGTTGCGGGTGCTGCCAACGCACCAGTGCCTCGGCGCCGACGATGCGGTTGCCGCGCGCGTCCACCTGGGGTTGGTAATGCACGCTGAATTCACCGCGGGCCAGGGCCTGGCGCAGGTCGGTTTCCATGCGCAACCGCTCGCTGGCGGTTTTTTGCATGCTGTTGTGAAACATCTGCGTGGTGTTGCGCCCCGAGTCCTTGGCCCGGTACAGCGCGATGTCGGCGCGCTTGAGCAAGTCGGCGGGCGTGGCGCCGTGGTCGGGGATCAGCGCCACGCCCATGCTCGGCGTGACCTGCAAGCGATGGCCGTCGAGAAACATCGGTTCGGACAGCAATTCGCGCAGGGTGTCGGCCAATGTCTGGACTTGGGCGCTGACTTGCGCGCGCGAGCCTTCCAGCCCACTGAGCAGCACCACGAATTCATCGCCGCCCAGGCGGGCCACGGTGTCTTCCAGGCGCACGCTGGCTTCCAGGCGGGCGGTGACGATCTTCAGCACGGTGTCGCCCACCGGATGGCCCAGCGAATCGTTGATGTGCTTGAAGTGGTCCAGGTCCAGAAACAGCAGGGCGCCGCGCAAGTTATGGCGCCGCAGCAGGGCGATCTGCTGGCTCAGGCGGTCCATCAGCAGCGCGCGGTTGGGCAGGTTGGTCAGCGGGTCGTGGTAGGCCAGGTGGCGGATCTGCGCCTGGGCGTTTTTCAACAGGCTCACGTCGCGGGCGGTCAGCAGCAGGCACGGGGTTTCATTCAGGGTGATGGGCTCGACCGACACCTCCACCGCCAGCAATTCCCCGGCCTTGTTCTGCCACAGCATTTCCAGGTGATGGATGCGGCCCTTGATCGCCAGCTCAGCCAGGAGCGCCGCGCGCTGGTTTTCGTCGGCCCAGATGCCGATCTGGTAGAGCGTCAGGCCGATGGCCTCGTCGGACCGATAGCCGGTCAGCCGGCAGAAACCGTCGTTGACCTCCACGTAGCGCCCGGTATCGCGCTCGGTGATCGACACCGCGTCGGGGCTGGAGTGAAACGCCTTGGCGAACTTCTCTTCGCTGGCCTTGAGCGCCGCTTCTGCGCGCTGTTGCTGGGTGATGTCGCGAAGGGTGGTGACGATGCACGCGTGTTCCCCCACCTGGATCAGGCGGCTTGAAATCACGCAGGTCAGGATTTGCCCGTCCTTGTGCCGGACCAGGATCGCCACATTGCTCAAGGCCTGGTCGCGGATCACCTGTTCAATGCGTTGCTGGCGGGGGCTTGCCTCGCTCCACAGGCCGATCTGCTCGGCGTTTTTGTGCAGCACGTCTTCGGGGGACCAGCCAAAGGTGTGGCTGAAAGCCGGGTTGATTTCGATGAACTGGCCGGTTTCCAGGCGCGTCAGGCAGATGGGATCGGGGCTGACGAGAAACAGGCTGGCGAACTTTTCTTCGGAGGCGCTCAAGCGTTGTTCGCGTTCGACCTGGTCGGTGATGTCGAGCAAGGTGCCGGCCATGCGCAGGGGCTTGCCGTCGTCGTCGCGGTAGAGGCGTGCGCGGCTTTCCAGGTAGCGGGAGCTGCCGTCTTCGAGCTGCACGCGGTAGGTGAGCTGATAGTTGCCCTGGGGGCCCTCGCGCAGGGTGCGATAGGCGTTGCGCATGCCTTCGCGTTCCTCGTCGGGCATGCCTTCGAAAAACGCCTCGAACGACTCGTGGAACGGCTGCGGCGCCAGCCCGTGTAACTGCGCGGCGCGGGCCGAGCCGTAGAGCATGCCGCTGGGGATGTGCCAGTCCCAGGTGCCCAGTTGCGCCGATTCCAGGGCCAGGTCCAGGCGGTCCTGGCTGTCTTTGAGGGCTTGCTCGCGTTCGCGTTGGTGGGTGACTTCACGGATGACCCCGATCATTTGCCGCCGCCCGGCCTTGCCCGGCAGCAGGCTGCCGTTGATCTCCAGCCAGTGCAGGCTGCCGTCCGGCCACTGGATGCGGTGGTGCATGGCCTGCTCGAACGGTTCGCCCGCCAGCACCGCATCAAAGGCGCGCACTACCCGGGCACGGTCGGTGGGGGCCAGCAGGTCGAGGTAGTCCATGTCGGCCGGAAGCGGCTGGTGGGGGTCGAAGCCAAACAGCGCCTGGGTGCCGCACGACCAGCTGATCCGGCCCGTATCGATCTCCCAGCTCCACGCGCCCAGCCTGGCCGCGTTGAGCGCGGCCAGCAGTTGTGGCGCACTGTCCCAGCGTTGTTCTGCTTCCTGGGGGTCCAGGGCGTAGAGGCGGGGCAGGGGTGGAGCGGACTCGAAGGGGTTGCGCATTATCAAGGGCCTTGGCTCGATGGGCGTTCGGCGCGGGTGTTCAGGCCTCCAGGCGGCACAGCTTCATGCCGGGTTCCCTGGCAGATCGACCTGTGCATCCAAGAGGCTCATGAAAGCCCGCGCAGCGTTCGACAGCGTCCTTTCGGTGTGCACGATATAGCCTAGCTGGCGAGTGAGCTGTATGCCCGGCAAAGCGATACTTGCCACCTGGTCATCGAGCATCGTGCGCGGCAACACGCTCCAGGCCAGGCCGATGGACACCATCATCTTGATGGTTTCCAGGTAGTTGGTGCTCATGGCGATGTTGGGTGTCAGGCCCTGGGCCTCGAACAGCCGGCTGACAATATGGTGGGTAAAGGTGTTGCCGCCGGGAAACACCGCCGGGTGCCCGGCAATGTCCGCAAGGTTCACGTGGCGGTTGTGGATCAGGCTGTGTTCGGGGGCGACCACGAAGTCCAGCGGGTCGTCCCACACCGGCGTGGCGCGGACCAGGCTGTGCGGCTCCGGCGCCAAGGTGATCACCGCCACTTCGGCGCGGCCGTGGAGGATTTCTTCGTAGGCCACTTCTGAATCGAGGAACTGAATATCCAGCGCGACATTCGGGTAATCCCGGGTAAACGTGCGCAACACCGGCGGCAGGCGATGCAGGCCGATGTGATGGCTGGTGGCCAGTGTGAGGCGGCCGCTGACTTCGCCAGTGAGGTTGGTGAGCGCGCGGCGGGTGTCGTCCAGCACATTGAGGATCTGATAAGCGCGGGGCAGCAGGGCCCGCCCGGCTTCGGTCAAGCCCACTTCGCGGCCCAGGCGGTCGAACAGGCGCACCTTTAATTGCTGTTCAAGACCGGCGATGCGTTTGCTGATGGCGGGCTGGGTCAGGTGCAGCCGTTCACCGGCGCCGGAGAAGCTGCCGGTTTCGGCAATGGCAATAAAAGCATTGAGGTTGGCCAGGTCCATTTATCTATTCCAGTTGGTAATCCAAAGCATAAAAAATATGAATTTGAGTTATTTAATGTAGCGCCATACCATCAGCCTCACAAGCCAAAGGGTTATAGAAATGCCCAGGGCATAGAAAGACGCTGATGAGGACCGACTGATGGCCGGCAAAACGCTTTACGACAAGCTTTGGGATTCCCATGAAGTGAAACGGCGCGATGATGGGTCGTCGCTGATCTATATCGACCGTCACATCATCCATGAAGTGACCTCGCCCCAAGCGTTCGAAGGCCTGCGACTGGCCGGGCGCAAGCCATGGCGCGTCGACTCGATCATCGCCACCCCGGACCACAACGTGCCGACCACCCCGGACCGCAAGGGCGGGATCGAAGCCATTACCGACCAGGTGTCGCGTCTTCAGGTGCAGACCCTGGACGACTACTGCGACGAATACGGCATCACCGAATTCAAGATGAACGACGTGCGCCAGGGCATCGTCCACGTAATCGGCCCGGAGCAGGGCGCGACCTTGCCGGGCATGACCGTGGTGTGCGGTGACTCCCACACGTCCACCCACGGCGCCTTTGGTGCATTGGCCCACGGTATCGGCACCTCCGAGGTGGAACATGTGTTCGCCACCCAGTGCCTCGTCGCCAAAAAAATGAAAAACATGCGGGTGTCCGTCGAAGGCACCTTGCCGTTCGGCGTGACCGCCAAGGACATCGTCCTGGCCGTGATCGGCAAAATCGGCACCGCCGGTGGTAACGGCCACGCGATCGAGTTCGCCGGCAGCGCAATTCGCGACTTGTCCATCGAAGGCCGCATGACCATCTGCAACATGTCCATCGAAGCCGGTGCCCGCGTGGGCATGGTTGCGGCGGACGAAAAAACCGTCGCCTACGTCAAGGGCCGTCCTTTTGCACCGCAGGGCGCCGATTGGGACGCGGCGGTCGAGGCCTGGAAAGACCTGGTGTCCGACGCCGACGCGGTGTTCGACACTGTGGTGGAGCTGGACGCGGCCCAGATCAAGCCGCAAGTCAGCTGGGGCACGTCCCCGGAAATGGTCCTGGCCGTTGACCAAAACGTGCCGGACCCAGCCCAGGAAGCCGACCTGGTCAAGCGCGGCTCCATCGAGCGTGCCTTGAAATACATGGGCCTCAAAGCCAACCAGGCAATCACCGACATTCAGTTGGACCGGGTTTTCATCGGTTCCTGCACCAACTCGCGCATCGAAGACCTGCGCGCCGCCGCTGTGATCGCCAAAGGCCGCAAAGTGGCCTCGACCATCAAGCAAGCCATCGTGGTGCCGGGCTCGGGCCTGGTCAAAGAGCAAGCGGAGGCCGAGGGCCTTGACAAGATCTTCCTCGACGCCGGTTTTGAATGGCGCGAGCCTGGCTGCTCCATGTGCCTGGCCATGAACCCGGACCGCCTGGAGTCGGGCGAGCACTGCGCGTCCACCTCCAACCGTAACTTCGAAGGCCGTCAGGGCGCCGGTGGCCGTACCCACCTGGTGAGCCCGGCCATGGCCGCCGCTGCTGCCGTCAACGGTCGTTTCATCGACGTTCGCGAATTGATCTGAGGAATACCCGATGAGAGCTTTTACCCAACACACAGGCTTAGTCGCGCCTTTGGACCGTGCCAACGTCGACACTGACCAGATCATCCCCAAGCAGTTCTTGAAGTCGATCAAGCGCACCGGCTTTGGCCCCAACCTGTTCGACGAATGGCGCTACCTGGACGTGGGCTACGCCTACCAGGACAACTCCAAGCGCCCGCTGAACAAAGACTTCGTGCTCAACGCCGAGCGCTACCAGGGCGCCAGTGTGCTGCTGGCCCGGGAAAACTTCGGCTGCGGCTCCAGCCGCGAACACGCGCCGTGGGCCCTGGAAGAATATGGCTTTCGCAGCATCATTGCGCCGAGCTATGCCGACATCTTCTTCAACAACAGCTTCAAGAACGGCTTGCTGCCGATCATCTTGACCGACGCTGAAGTGGACGAGCTGTTCAAGCAGGTCGAAGCCAATGTGGGCTACCAACTGACCGTGGACCTGGCCGCGCAAACCGTGACCCGCCCGGACGGCAAGGTGTATCACTTTGAAGTGGATGCGTTCCGTAAGCACTGCCTGATCAACGGCCTGGACGATATCGGCCTGACCTTGCAGGACGGTGACGCGATTGCCGCTTTCGAGGCCAAGCACCGGGCCAGCCAGCCTTGGCTGTTTCGCGATGCCTGACGGGCGGTAGGCCGTGCGGGCCCCTTCGCGGGCAGCACTGCCACCCCAAAACCCAAGGAAAACCACCATGACCACCACCGCCCATACCCACGTCGTGCAAAAACAATTCGGCGAACAAGCCTCGGCCTACCTGAGCAGCGCCGTTCACGCTCAAGGCACCGAATTCGCACTGCTGCAAGCCGAACTGGCCGGGCAGGGCGATGCACGGGTGCTGGATTTGGGCTGCGGGGCCGGGCATGTGAGTTTCCATGTGGCGCCGCTGGTTAAAGAAGTGGTGGCCTACGACCTGTCCCAACAGATGCTTGAGGTGGTGGCGGGCGCTGCGCAAGATCGCGGCTTGACCAATATCCGCACCGTCAACGGCGCGGCTGAACAGCTGCCGTTCGTCGATGGCGAGTTCGACTTTGTCTTCAGTCGCTACTCGGCCCACCACTGGAGCGACCTGGGCCTGGCCCTGCGCGAAGTGCGCCGGGTGTTGAAACCTGGTGGCGTGGCGGCGTTTATCGACGTCTTGTCGCCGGGCAGCCCGTTGTTGGACACTTACCTGCAAACCGTCGAAGTACTGCGCGACACCAGCCACGTGCGCGATTACTCCGCCGCCGAATGGGTGGGCCAGCTCAGCGAAGCCGGTTTGCATGTACGCAGCAGCACCCGCCAGCGCCTGCGCCTGGAATACACCTCCTGGGTCGAACGCATGCGCACGCCGCCTGTACTGCGCGCCGCGATCCTTGCGTTGCAGCAGGCGATGGGCCAGGAAGTGCGCGATTATTTCGAGATTCAAGCCGACGGCACCTTCAGCACCGACGTGCTGGTGGTGTGGGCCGAACGCTGATTATTTTTCCCGACCTGCCGGTGGGCAGGTCGCCCGATTGAAACGAGGAACGCATGAGCAAGCAGATTCTGATTCTTCCAGGCGACGGTATTGGTCCGGAAATCATGGCCGAAGCGGTCAAGGTCCTGGAACTGGCCAACAGTAAGTACAGCCTGGGCTTCGAATTGAGCCACGACGTGATCGGTGGCGCGGCCATCGACAAGCACGGCGTGCCCCTGGCTGACGAAACCCTGGACCGCGCCCGTGCTGCCGATGCGGTGCTGCTGGGCGCGGTGGGCGGCCCGAAATGGGACAAGATCGAGCGTGACATCCGCCCAGAGCGCGGCCTGCTGAAAATCCGTGCCCAACTGGGCCTGTTCGGCAACCTGCGCCCGGCCATCCTGTACCCGCAACTGGCCGACGCGTCGAGCCTCAAGCCTGACGTGGTGGCGGGCCTGGACATCCTGATCGTGCGTGAACTGACCGGCGGTATCTACTTTGGCGCGCCCCGCGGCGTGCGTGAGCTGGAAAACGGCGAGCGCCAGGCCTACGACACCCTGCCGTACAGCGAAAGCGAAATCCGCCGTATCGCCCGTGTCGGTTTCGACATGGCCCGCGTGCGCGGCAAGAAAGTCTGCTCGGTGGACAAGGCCAACGTGCTGGCCTCCAGCCAACTGTGGCGTGAAATCGTCGAGCAGGTTGCACGGGATTACCCGGACGTCGAGCTGAGCCACATGTACGTCGATAACGCGGCGATGCAATTGGTGCGTGCACCGAAGCAATTTGACGTTATTGTCACGGACAACCTGTTCGGCGACATCCTGTCCGACCAGGCCTCGATGCTCACCGGCTCCATCGGCATGCTGCCGTCGGCCTCGCTGGACACCAACAACAAGGGCATGTACGAGCCTTGCCACGGCTCTGCGCCGGACATCGCCGGGCAAGGCATTGCCAACCCGCTGGCGACCATTTTGTCGGTGTCCATGATGTTGCGTTACAGCTTCAACCTGGCGGATGCCGCCGACGCCATCGAAAAGGCCGTGAGCCTGGTGTTGGATCAAGGCCTGCGCACGGGCGATATCTGGTCCCAGGGTTGCACCAAAGTCGGCACGCAAGAAATGGGCGATGCAGTAGTCGCCGCGCTGCGTAATCTGTAATCTCTCGGGCCCGCTTGCAGTTGTTGCTGCAAGGCGGCCCACTTTTTAACAAGGTGTAGTTGCGATGAAACGTGTAGGTCTGATCGGTTGGCGCGGTATGGTCGGTTCCGTGCTCATGCAGCGGATGCTGGAAGAGCAGGATTTCGATCTTATTGAGCCGGTGTTTTTCACCACTTCGAATGTCGGTGGCCAAGGGCCGTCCGTGGGCAAGGACATTGCCCCGCTCAAGGACGCCTACAGCATTGAAGAGCTGAAGACCCTCGACGTGATTCTGACCTGCCAGGGCGGCGACTACACCAGCGAAGTGTTCCCCAAGCTGCGTGAAGCCGGCTGGCAGGGTTACTGGATCGATGCCGCTTCCAGCCTGCGCATGCAGGACGACGCGGTGATCATCCTGGACCCGGTGAACCGCAAGGTCATCGACCAGCAGTTGGACGCGGGCACCAAGAACTACATCGGCGGCAACTGCACCGTCAGCCTGATGCTGATGGGCCTGGGCGGGCTGTTTGAAGCCGGCCTGGTGGAGTGGATGAGCGCCATGACGTATCAGGCGGCCTCCGGTGCCGGCGCGCAGAACATGCGTGAACTGATCAAGCAAATGGGCGCGACCCACGCCGCGGTGGCCGACCAACTGGCAGACCCTGCCAGCGCGATCCTGGACATCGACCGCCGTGTGGCCGAAGCCATGCGCAGCGACGCTTACCCCACCGAGAACTTCGGCGTACCGCTGGCAGGCAGCCTGATCCCTTGGATCGACAAAGAACTGCCCAACGGCCAGAGCCGCGAAGAGTGGAAGGCCCAGGCCGAAACCAACAAGATCCTGGGCCGCTTCAAGAGCCCGATCCCGGTGGACGGCATCTGCGTGCGCATCGGCGCCATGCGCTGCCACAGCCAGGCGCTGACCATCAAGCTGAACAAAGATGTGCCGATCGCCGACATCGAAGGGCTGATCAGCCAGCACAACCCCTGGGTCAAGCTGGTGCCGAACAACCGCGACATCAGCATGCAGGAGCTGAGCCCGACCAAGGTCACCGGCACCCTGAACATCCCGGTGGGCCGTCTGCGCAAGCTGAACATGGGCACCCAGTACCTGGGCGCGTTCACCGTGGGCGACCAACTGTTGTGGGGCGCGGCCGAGCCGCTGCGTCGCATGCTGCGGATCCTGCTCGAGCGTTAATGGCTTGAAGTGCTGAACAAACCCGCGCTCTGGTGACAGGCGCGGGTTTTTTAATGGCTGGCGATCAATTGCCTCGCCCGTACCCGCCCGGTAAAGTGCCGCTCCCCCCGTATGCCCGAGGAAACCCCGTGACCCAGACCTTTGACATCGCCGTGATCGGCGCCACCGGCACCGTGGGTGAAACCCTGGTACAGATCCTGGAAGAGCTGGACTTTCCGGTCGGCGACCTGCACCTGCTGGCCAGCAGCGAGTCGGCGGGCGCCTCGGTGCCGTTTCGCGGCAAAAACGTGCGGGTGCGGGAGGTGGACGCGTTTGACTTCAATAAGGTGCAGCTGGCGTTCTTTGCCGCGGGCCCGGCGGTCACCTTGAGTTTTGCGCCACGGGCGACCGCGGCCGGGTGCTCGTTTATCGATTTATCCGGCGCGTTGCCGCTGGAGCAGGTGCCACAGGTGGTGCCGGAAGCCAACGCCCACGTCTTGGCGGGGCTTAAAAAGCCGTTCCAGGTTGCCAGCCCGAGTGCCTGTGCCACCGCGGTGGCCGTGGCCTTGGCGCCGCTGCGTGGGTGGCTGGACATTCAGCGCGTGAACGTCGCGGCCAGCCTGGCCATGTCCACCCAAGGGCGTGAAGCCGTCAGCGAACTGGCCCGGCAAACCGCAGAGCTGTTAAACATGCGCCCGCTGGAACCGGCGTTCTTTGATCGGCAAGTGGCGTTTAACGTGTTGGCGCAAGTCGGCAAGCCGGATGCCCAGGGGCACACCGCCCTGGAAACCCGCCTAGTGCACGAACTGCGTGCCGTCCTGGAATTACCATTACTGAAGATTTCCGCAACCTGCGTTCAAGCCCCGGTGTTTTTTGGCGATAGCCTGAGTGTCACGCTGCAGTTGGGTGCCCCGGTGGACCTGGCGGCGGTCAATCGCGCTCTCGACGCGGCAGACGGCATCGAGCTCGTCGAGGCGGGCGATTATCCTACTGCCGTTGGGGATGCGGTGGGGCAGGATGTGGTGTACGTCGGTCGGGTTCGTAGCGGCGTTGATGATGATGCGGAACTAAATCTGTGGCTGACGTCAGATAACGTGCGCAAAGGCGCTGCGCTGAATGCGGTTCAACTGGCGCAGTTGTTGATAAAAGGCCTTGTGTAAAAGATACTTGGCGCCAATTTGTAGATTGATTCTAGCCAGGCGCTATGCTTGGCCCCAGGCAGGAAAATTTGCGCGTCGGTAACCTATCGGCTCGCCATGCCTAATGGCAGCGGTTACCCACCTTCTCGCAAGCCGGGGAGTGTTCAGACAAAGGATGAGGCTATGGTTCAAGTTCGCAAACTGGTGTTAGCAATAGCGGCCGCGTCGGCGCTGTCCTCCGGTATGGCGCAGGCGCTGCAGCTTGGGGAGATGACCCTCAAGTCGAAGTTGAACCAGCCGCTGTCGGTGGAAATCGAACTGCTTGATGTGGGCGGCCTCAGCGCGTCCGAAATCGTGCCCAGCCTTGCGTCGTCCCAGGCCTTCGTGGATGCAGGCGTTGACCGCCAGGCGTTTCTGGACCAACTGACCTTTACCCCGGTGGTCAACCCCGCTGGTCGCAGTGTGGTGCGCGTCACCTCCAGCAAGCCGTTGCCAGACGCCTACGTGCGTTTCCTGTTGCAGGTGCAATGGCCCAATGGCCGACTGATGCGCGACTACAGCGTGTTGCTCGACCCGGCCAAGTTCGACCAGCAAACCCCGGCCCCTGCGGGCGCCGCGCCACGCTTGAATGCGCCGGTCACCGCCGCAACGCCTGTCAGCAAACCCAAAGAACACACGACGACTTCGCGCGATACCTTGTGGGAAATCGCCGCCAAGAATCGCAATGGTGCCTCGGTGCAGCAGACCATGCTGGCGATTCAGGCGTTGAACCCCGATGCGTTTATCGACGGCAACATCAACCGTTTGAAAACCGGCCAGGTCCTGCGCCTGCCGGACGCGGGGCAGAGCACCAGCCTGCCGCAACCCGAGGCGATTGCCGAGGTGAGCGCACAAAACACCGCCTGGCGCCAAGGCCGCCGCACGGCTAACCAGCCGGCTGGCAAGCAGCAACTGGACGCCACCAAGCGGACCCAGGCCGGTAACGCCCCGGCTCAGACCCAGGCCAAGGACAACTTGAGCCTGGTGTCGGCCGAGGCGGCCAAAAAAGGCGTCAAGGGCGGCGCGCGTGACAGCCAGGCCTTGAACAACAAATTGGCGGTGACCCAGGAAAGCCTGGATTCGACTCGTCGCGAAAATGAAGAACTGAAAAGCCGTTTGGCCGACCTGCAAAGCCAGCAGGACAAGCTGCAGCGGCTGATCGAACTCAAGAACAACCAGCTCGCCAAATTGCAAGCCGACGGCGCCGTACCGGCCCAGCCTGCGGCAATGCCCGCCGAGGTGGTCCCGGCGCCTGCTGCTGCGCAAGCGGCTGCACCGGTGACGGCGCCCGCTGAAGCCCCGGCCAAGCCCGAGGCTGCCCCGGCCAGCACGGAAGGTAAGTTCAACGAGTTGCTCACCAACCCTATCGTCCTTGGCGTGATCGGTGGCGCGGCCGGTTTGCTGGTGTTGCTGCTGTTGCTGTTGTGGGCGCGTCATCGAAATGCGCGCCTGGAAGAAGAAAAGCACTTGCGCATGGCGCGAGCGCTGGCGGAGGCGCCGGAATTCTCGTCAAACCTCGACCACGACCTGCCGTCCGACAGCTTTGAAGGCCTTGAGGTGCCAGAGCCCGAGGCTAAACCGGTTCCGGCACCCGTCGTGGCGCCTGTGGTCGCGCCGGTGCTTGCACCACTCGCCGCCGCCGTGGCCGCCGAGCGTCCTGCCGATGCCTTGGCGCAAGCGCAATCCCATCTGGACCGTGGCCACCTGAACCAGGCCGCCGAAGTGCTGGAAGAGGCGATCAAGCTGGAACCTGCGCGCAGCGACCTGCGTATCAAGCTGATGGAAGTGTATGGCTTGCAGGGTAACAAGGACGGGTTTGTCAGCCAGGAGCGTCAGTTGGTTGCCAACGGTGAAAACCATGCGCAGGTGGAACAACTCAAAAGCCGCTTCCCGGCCATGGCCGTGTTTGCCGCTGGCGTGAGCGCGGCAGTGGCGGCGGCTGCGCTGGATGCGCAATACGTCAAGGACCTGCTCAAAGACGAGCCTGCGCCTGCGGTGGCCGAAACGGACATTTTCGACACCGATTTCGACCTGAGCCTGGACGACCTGGAAGCGGCGTCACCCTCCGATGTCCACACGCAGCCAGACGAGCTGAGCTTTGAGGCGGTGATGCAGCAGCAAACCGACGCCCGGGCCAGCGAGGAAGACCTGTCGGACTTTGACCTGGACCTGCAACTTGACCCGCCTGCTTCGGCGCAGTCTGACGATGATTTCCTGTCGGGCCTCGAAGAGCAGATGAAAGACTTGCCGCCCGTGGAGCCGCCGACCCTGACGCCGACCGCGCTGGATGACCTGGAGCTACCGGAAGATTTCGACCTGTCCCTGGCTGACGAGCCTGAAGCGCCAGCGGCAAGCCAGCCCGATGCGTTTGCTTCGGAGCTCGATGATGTGAATGCCGAGCTTGAGCGCTTGTCGCAGAGCCTGGAGCACCCGCCGCTCGAGCCGTCCTTTACCGCCGAAGACGCGGCGCTGGCGGACGATGAGCCAGGGTTTGATTACCTTTCGGGCACGGATGAAGTCGCGACCAAACTCGACCTGGCCCAGGCCTTTATCGACATGGGCGACGCTGACGGTGCGCGGGATATCCTTTCCGAAGTGCTCACCGAAGGCGATGACGGCCAGCGTAGCGAAGCCAAGGAAATGCTCGGCAAGCTGGCTTGACAGGCAGTGCGTCATAAAACGGCAGCCCTCGGGCTGCCGTTTTTGTAAGGGCTGCGGGCAACTAAAACCGGCCCGGCCATGGCATCCCTGGAATGCGCCCTTATAATGGCCGCCTTTGCGCAGCTCATCAGGCTCTCAGTTCTTGGCAAATATAGATAACCCGGCGGCCGAAATGGCGGCAGAAGGCTTTTTCCGGATCGCCTTGGGCGTGGAATACAAAGGTTCGCGTTACCGCGGCTGGCAGCGTCAGGCGTCGGGTGTGCCGACTGTGCAGGAAACCCTGGAAAAAGCCCTGTCGACCGTCGCCGATTCGCCGGTGTCCCTGATGTGCGCCGGGCGTACGGATGCGGGCGTGCATGCGTGCGGGCAGGTGGTGCACTTTGACACCCAGGCCGAGCGCTCGATGAAGGCGTGGGTGATGGGCGCCAATATCAATTTGCCCCACGATGTCAGTGTCAGCTGGGCCAAGGTCATGCCGTCGCACTTTCATGCGCGCTTCAAGGCGATCGCCCGGCGTTATCGCTATGTGATCTACAACGACCAGATCCGCCCGGCCCATCTGAACGAAGAAATCACCTGGAACCACCGCCCGCTCGACGTCGAGCGCATGGCACAGGCGGCCCGCCATCTGGTGGGTGTGCACGATTTCAGCGCCTTTCGTGCCGGGCAATGCCAGGCCAAGTCGCCGATCAAGGAAGTCCACCATCTGCGGGTGACCCGTCACGGCAAGATGATCGTGTTGGACATCCGTGCCGGCGCTTTCCTGCACCACATGGTGCGCAACATCGCCGGGGTGCTGATGACCATTGGGGCTGGCGAGCGGCCGGTAGCGTGGGCAAAAGAAGTGCTCGAAAGCCGGGTGCGCCGCACGGGCGGGGTGACGGCGCATCCGTTTGGCCTGTACCTGGTGGGCGTGGAGTACCGCGACGAGTTCCAATTGCCGGAGCGCTTTCTCGGGCCACATTTCCTGACAGGTTTCACCGAACTTGACGGCTGACGCCCGGAAAAGCATTTGTTACCATCCGGGACTTTCTCGGATCAGCCCCTGAGGTTTCAGCCCTATGTCAGCCGTTCGCAGCAAGATTTGCGGGATTACCCGGATCGAGGACGCATTGGCGGCAGTCGAGGCGGGGGCGGATGCCATCGGCTTCGTGTTCTATGCCAAGAGCCCGCGGGCGGTCAACGTGCTGCAGGCGCGGGCGATCATCGCCGCGTTGCCGCCGTTCGTGACCACGGTGGGGTTGTTCGTCAACGCCAGCCGTTGCGAACTCAACGAAACCCTCGATGCTGTGCAACTGGACATGCTGCAGTTTCACGGCGACGAAACCCCCGATGAATGCGAAAGCTATCAGCGCCCTTACATCAAGGCGCTGCGCGTCAAGGCTGGCGATGACATCGCGGCGGCCTGTGCCGCTTACGGTGGCGCGCGGGGCATTTTGCTCGATACCTACGTCGAAGGGGTTCCCGGTGGAACCGGCGAGGCTTTTGACTGGTCTTTGATTCCCGAGGGCCTGAACACGCCGATCATCCTGGCGGGCGGGCTCAACCCCGGCAATGTGAGTGATGCCATCCGGCAGGTCCGGCCTTATGCCGTGGACGTCAGTGGCGGGGTGGAGCAGGCCAAGGGCATCAAGGATCACGCGAAGATTCGCGCATTCATGCAAGCAGTGCGCGACAGCAGCGGGACGATGTGACGGCTGGCAGTCTGCCGCCGTCCATAACTACCACTGTGTAAAACAGCCCGGTGCCGCCCGTGGGTGGCCCGGAAAAGAAGTGGCAACGCTGCACTGCAGGTTGTCTGGAAAGGCTGAGGGCGCGGGCGGGAAATGGCAGGTCGAACGTCTGACCCCGTCCCGTCTGTGTCATCGCCATACATGAATTAGCTCAAGGGCATACGCGGGGCTGTGTTCAAGCCACCGGTACTGGAGAAAGAAAGCATGAGCAACTGGTTAGTAGACAAACTGATCCCCTCGATCATGCGTTCCGAGGTGAAGAAAAGCTCGGTTCCTGAAGGTCTTTGGCACAAGTGCCCCTCCTGCGACGCGGTGCTCTACCGCCCGGAGCTGGAAAAGACCCTGGACGTTTGCCCCAAGTGCAACCACCACATGCGTATCGGCGCCCGCGCCCGCATTGATATCTTCCTGGACGCCGACGGCCGCGCCGAGCTGGGCGCCGACCTGGAGCCGGTGGACCGTCTGAAGTTTCGCGACGGCAAGAAGTACAAAGACCGCCTGACCGCTGCGCAAAAGCAGACCGGTGAAAAAGATGCCTTGATCTCCGTCAGCGGCAAGCTGCTGGGCATGCCTGTCGTGGTCTCGGCCTTTGAATTCTCCTTCATGGGCGGCTCCATGGGCGCCATCGTCGGTGAGCGTTTTGTACGCGCCGCCAACTATGCCCTTGAAAATCGCTGCCCGATGATCTGCTTCGCGGCCTCTGGTGGCGCGCGCATGCAGGAGGCGTTGATCTCCCTGATGCAGATGGCCAAGACCTCGGCAGTGCTGGCGCGTTTGCGTGAAGAAGGCATTCCGTTTATCTCCGTGCTGACCGACCCGGTCTACGGTGGTGTGTCCGCCAGCCTTGCCATGCTGGGTGACGTGATCGTCGGTGAGCCCAAGGCCCTGATCGGCTTTGCCGGCCCGCGTGTCATCGAGCAAACCGTTCGCGAAAAACTGCCGGAAGGCTTCCAGCGCAGCGAGTTTTTGCTGGAGCACGGTGGGATCGACATGATCATTGCCCGTTCCGAACTGCGTCCACGCCTGGGTAACCTGCTGGCGCAAATGATGGGCCTGCCGACGCCTGTATACGTCGCCGCCCCTGTTGAAGCTGTTGTCGTCCCGCCGGTGCCCGCAAACATATGACCCAACGTACCCTGGGCGAATGGCTCGCCTACCTGGAGCAGTTGCATCCGTCAGCCATTGACATGGGCCTGGAGCGCTCACAACAGGTAGCGACCCGCCTCGGGTTGGGCAAGCCGGCGCCGCGTGTCATCACGGTGACCGGCACCAACGGCAAGGGCTCTACCTGCGCCTTTGTCGCCGCCTTGCTGCAAGCCCAGGGCTTGAAAGTCGGCGTCTATAACTCCCCGCATCTGCTGCGTTACAACGAGCGGGTGCAGCTCAACGGCGTCGAAGCGACCGACGAAGAGCTTTGCGAAGCCTTCGCGGCGCTTGATGCCGGGCGCGGCGAGATTTCCCTGACTTATTTCGAGATGGGCACGTTGGCGGCGTTCTGGCTGTTCGAGCGTGCGCAGCTGGATGTGGTGGTGCTGGAAGTCGGCCTTGGCGGGCGCCTGGACACGGTTAACGTGGTGGACGCGGACCTGGCACTGATCACCAGTATTGGCGTCGACCACGCCGAATACCTGGGTAATACCCGCGAATCCGTGGCGTTTGAAAAAGCCGGGATTTTCCGTCAGGGCAAGCCTGCATTGTGCGGTGACCTGGACCCGCCGCACATTTTGCTGGACAAGGTGCGCGAGCTGGACTGCCCGTTTTTCCTGCGCGGGCGCGATTTCAATCTTGAGATAGGTGACCACTGCTGGCAATGGCGCGGCGTTGATGCGCGCGGCCAGGGCGTTGAGCTGCGCGATGTGCCGCTGCTGAACCTGCCGATGGAAAACGCCGCGCTCGCGTTGCAGGCGTATGCGTTGCTGGACTTGCCGTGGGACGCCGCACAGATTATCGCCACGTTGCAGGGCGCCCGTGTGGTAGGGCGCCTGGACCGGCGCATCATTGACTGGAATGGCCAGCGCCTGAACCTGTTGCTGGACGTGGGGCACAACCCTCACGCGGCCGAGTACCTGGCGCAGCGCCTGTCGCGCACCCCGCCGGTCGGTCGGCGCCTGGCAGTGTTCGGCTTGCTCTCTGACAAGGACCTGGACGGCGTGGTTGCGCCCCTGCTGGGTGGCGTACAAACGTGGGCTGTGACACCGCTGGACACGCCGCGCAGTCGCCCGGCGGCTCAATTGCACGACGCGTTGCAGAACCTTGGTGCGACGGTGACGTCCCATGCAAGTGTGGCGGCGGCCCTGGAAGCCCAATGTGCGGTCGCGACGCCTGAGGATGAGATCCTGCTGTTCGGATCATTTTTTTGTGTTGCCGAGGCATTAGAGTGGTTGGCCCGGCGCTCCATGGAGGAAGCTGCACATGGCATTACTGGATAGCGCATATAAGCAGCGGATGGTGGGGGCCCTGGTTCTGGTGGCGTTGGCGGTGATTTTTCTGCCGATGCTGTTCTCCCGCCAGGACGAACAGCGCCAGGTCGTCGTCGAAGCCCCGGCAGCGCCTCAGGCGCCCGTAATGCCTCAGGTCCAGGTCGAGCCGGTGGTGGTGCCCGAGCCGCAGGCGCTGCCTGAGGACGAGCCGGTGCCTTCCGAGAACGAAGGGGGCGCGCAGGCGGCGCCAGCAGTGCCGGTGCAGCAGAGTGTGCCGGTGGTGAAACCGGCACCGGCTGCACCGCCTGCTCCAGTGGTCGCCGCCAAGCCCGTGGTACAGGCGCCAGCGCCAAAACCGGCCGCCCCGCAACCGGCGGCGCCGGGCAAGCCTGATGTAGGGCAGAGTCGTATCGACGCTAACGGCCTGTCGATCAGTTGGTCCATCCAACTGGCCAGCCTGGCCAACCGCGACAGCGCCGAAAGCTTGCAGAAAACCCTGCGCAGCCAGGGATACAACGCTTACATCCGCACCTCTGACGGCAAGAACCGGGTATTTGTCGGGCCGCTGATCGAGCGCGCCGAGGCGGATCGCCTGCGGGATTTGCTGGACCGCCAGCAGAAACTCAAGGGTTTCGTGGTGCGCTTCCAGCCCGAGAAGGGGTGAGCCTGTGGGAGCCCGGGTCGCCGGGCTCTTCCATTGAACGGTCGCAACTCATTGATTTCAAATGCACTGCCAATCACTGCTTACCGATAGCACGGCGCTCTGCTAAAATGCGCCGCCTTATCCGTCTGTAGGCTGCAACGTGCCATTTACCTGGGTTGACTGGGCGATCGTAGCGATCGTCGCCATCTCCGCTTTGATCAGTCTAAGCCGCGGCTTCGTAAAAGAAGCCCTGTCGTTGCTGACCTGGATCATTGCAGGCGTCGTCGCCTGGATGTTCGGCGGCTCAGTGTCCGTGTACCTTGCCGGATACATCGAAACACCCTCGGCTCGCGTGATTGCGGGCTGCGCTATCATGTTCGTCGCCACGTTGTTGGTGGGAGCAATGGTCAATTATCTTATCGGAGAATTGATACGCGTCACCGGCCTTTCCGGGACCGATCGATTTCTCGGCATGGCCTTCGGCGCCGCGCGTGGCGCGTTGCTGGTGGTCGTGGCGGTCGGGCTGTTGAGCCTGGGGCCGGTACAGCAGGATTCGTGGTGGCAGGAGTCGGTACTCGTGCCAAAATTTCTATTGGTTGCAGACTGGTCCAAAAACCTCATCCTGGGGTGGAGCAGTCAGTGGCTGGCCAGCGGAATCAGCGTACCCGCTGATATTCCGTTCAAGGAACACCTCTTGCCGGCCAAAACGCCGCAGTAAGTTGTGTTCAGTCAAGATTCATTAAGTAGGGGTTGTGTCGCATGTGTGGCATCGTCGGTATCGTCGGTAAGTCGAACGTCAATCAGGCGCTGTATGACGCGCTAACCGTCCTCCAGCACCGCGGCCAGGACGCTGCCGGTATTGTGACCAGCCACGACGGCCGGTTATTCCTGCGCAAGGACAACGGTCTGGTGCGTGACGTGTTCCATCAGCGTCACATGCAGCGTCTGGTGGGGCACATGGGCATCGGCCACGTGCGCTACCCGACCGCGGGCAGCTCGACGTCGGCCGAAGCCCAGCCGTTTTACGTCAACTCGCCGTACGGCATCACTCTGGCGCACAACGGTAACCTGACCAACGTTGAACAGCTGGCCAAGGAGATCTACGAGTCTGACCTGCGCCACGTCAACACCAGCTCCGACTCGGAAGTGCTGCTGAACGTGTTCGCCCACGAGCTGGCCCAGCGCGGCAAGCTGCAACCGACCGAAGAAGACGTGTTCGCGGCCGTGACCGACGTGCACAACCGCTGCGTGGGTGGCTACGCGGTGGTGGCGATGGTGACCGGTTATGGCATCGTCGGTTTCCGCGACCCGCACGGCATCCGCCCGATCGTGTTCGGCCAGCGTCACACCGACGAAGGCGTCGAGTACATGATCGCGTCCGAAAGCGTGTCCCTGGACGTGCTGGGCTTTACCCTGATTCGCGACCTGGCCCCGGGCGAAGCGGTGTACATCACTGAAGACGGCAAACTGCACACCCGCCAGTGCGCCGTGGCCCCGAAACTCACCCCGTGCATCTTCGAACACGTGTACCTGGCACGCCCGGACTCGATCATCGATGGTGTTTCCGTCTACAAGGCGCGCCTGCGCATGGGCGAGAAACTGGCCGAGAAGATCCTGCGCGAGCGTCCAGACCACGACATCGACGTGGTCATCCCGATCCCGGACACCAGCCGCACTGCCGCGCTGGAGCTGGCCAACCACCTGGGCGTCAAGTTCCGCGAAGGTTTCGTCAAGAACCGCTACATCGGCCGTACCTTCATCATGCCCGGCCAGGCGGCCCGCAAGAAATCGGTGCGCCAGAAGCTCAACGCCATCGAGCTTGAGTTCCGTGGCAAGAACGTGATGCTGGTCGACGATTCCATCGTGCGCGGCACCACCTGCAAGCAGATCATCCAGATGGCCCGCGAAGCCGGTGCCAAGAACGTCTACTTCTGCTCCGCCGCGCCCGCAGTGCGTTACCCCAACGTCTACGGCATCGACATGCCGAGCGCTCACGAGCTGATCGCCCACAACCGCTCCACCCAGGACGTGGCCGACCTGATCGGCGCCGACTGGCTGATCTATCAGGACCTGCCGGACCTGATCGAAGCGGTGGGCGGCGGCAAGATCAAGATCGATCAGTTCGATTGCGCGGTGTTTGACGGCAAATACGTCACCGGCGACGTTGACGAGGCTTACCTGAACAAGATCGAGCAGGCGCGCAACGACTCGTCGAAGATCAAGACCCAGGCGGTCAGCGCGATCATCGACCTTTACAACAACTGAGTGAACACCGGCCCTGAGGGGCCGGTTTTGTATCTATAAAGAATTGAGTTGAGGAGTAGCAGCATGAGTCAGGAATGGGATGCCGGTCGGTTGGACAGCGACCTCGATGGCGTAGCTTTCGATACCCTGGCTGTGCGCGCCGGCCAGCACCGCACGCCGGAAGGCGAGCACGGCGACCCGATGTTCTTCACATCCAGCTATGTGTTTCGCACCGCCGCCGACGCTGCTGCCCGGTTTGCCGGTGAAGTGCCGGGCAACGTGTATTCGCGCTACACCAACCCGACCGTGCGCGCG
This sequence comes from Pseudomonas sp. SDO5215_S409, assembly GCF_054071325.1. Lineage (NCBI taxonomy): Bacteria > Pseudomonadati > Pseudomonadota > Gammaproteobacteria > Pseudomonadales > Pseudomonadaceae > Pseudomonas > Pseudomonas sp. SDO5215_S409. The sequence goes on from NZ_JBSVWN010000067.1 coordinate 26,020, forward strand.
TTCGAGGAGCGGATTGCCGCGCTCGAAGGCGCCGAGCAGGCCGTGGCCACCGCGACCGGCATGGCGGCTATTTTGGCGGTGGTCATGAGCCTGTGCAGCGCCGGTGATCACGTGCTGGTTTCGCGCAGCGTGTTCGGCTCGACCATCAGCCTGTTCGAAAAATACTTCAAGCGCTTCGGCATCGAAGTGGACTACGTGCCCCTGGCAGAACTGTCCGGGTGGGACGCGGCCATCAAGGCCAATACCAAGCTGTTGTTTGTCGAGTCGCCGTCCAACCCGTTGGCGGAACTGGTAGACATCGCCGCATTGGCCGAAGTGGCGCACGCCAAAGGCGCGATGCTGGTGGTCGACAACTGCTTCTGCACCCCGGCGCTGCAACAGCCCCTGAAACTGGGCGCGGACATTGTGGTGCATTCGGCCACTAAGTTCATCGACGGCCAGGGCCGTTGCATGGGCGGTGTGGTGGGCGGTCGCAGCGAGCAGATGAAAGAAGTGGTGGGGTTCCTGCGCACCGCTGGCCCTACCCTGAGCCCGTTCAATGCCTGGATCTTCCTCAAGGGCCTGGAGACGCTCAACCTGCGCATGAAAGCCCATTGTGCCAATGCCCAGGCGTTGGCCGAGTGGCTGGAGCAGCAGGACGGTATCGAGAAAGTCCACTATGCGGGTCTCAAGAGCCATCCGCAGCATGAGCTGGCCCAGCGCCAGCAGCGCGGGTTTGGCGCGGTGGTGAGCTTTGAGGTCAAGGGTGGCAAAGAGGGCGCGTGGCGCTTCATTGATGCCACCCGCCTGATCTCCATCACGGCCAACCTGGGTGACAGCAAAACCACCATTACCCACCCAAGCACCACCTCTCACGGCCGCCTGGCGCCGCAAGAGCGTGAAGCGGCGGGTATCCGCGACAGCCTCATCCGTATCGCCGTGGGCCTGGAAGATGTTGCCGACTTGCAAGCTGACCTGGCGCGCGGGTTGGCGGCCCTGTGATCGAATGGTCCGAAGGGGCGGCTGCCGGTAACGGGCGCGTCGCCCTGGTGACGGGCGCGGCACGCGGGATCGGGTTGGGCATCGCCGCCTGGCTGATCAGCGAAGGCTGGCAGGTGGTGTTGACGGACCTGGATCGCGAGCGCGGCGCCAAAGTGTCCAAGGTCCTGGGTGAAAACGCCTGGTTTATCACCATGGACGTGGCTGACGAGCAACAAGTGACCCTTGGGGTCGCTGAAGTGTTGGGCCAGTTCGGGCGGCTGGATGCGCTGGTGTGCAACGCTGCCGTCGCGAGCCCGCACAACATGACCCTGGACGGCCTGGACCTGGCGTACTGGAACCGTGTGTTGGCGGTCAACCTGACCGGCCCGATGCTGTTGGCCAAACATTGCGCGCCCTACCTGCGTGCTCACGGCGGGGCCATCGTCAACCTGGCCTCGACCCGTGCGCGGCAGTCGGAAGCGGACAGCGAGGCGTATGCGGCGAGCAAGGGCGGCCTGTTGGCGCTCACCCACGCATTGGCGATCAGCCTCGGGCCGGAGGTGCGCGTCAACGCCGTCAGCCCGGGCTGGATCGACGCGCGTGACCCCGCAGTGCGGCGTGCCGAGCCGCTGACGGACGCCGACCATGCCCAGCATCCGGCCGGCAGGGTAGGGACGGTGGAGGACGTGGCGTCGATGGTTGCGTGGTTGCTTTCGCGCAATGCCGGTTTTGTCACCGGGCAGGAATTCGTGGTGGACGGCGGCATGAGCAAGAAAATGGTCTACGAGCCATGAAGAACTGCTTCAAGTTTTGATCGGTAAGCGCCACTGCCGGGCTTTTACCGTGTCGCCTGAAGTGCGTCACTGGCCGCTGTTTTTAAAAAAACTTCAAGCAGGCTATTGACTTAGGTCTGCCACCTGCGTAGATTTCGCGGCCTCAGCGAAGCAAAGGGTGATTAGCTCAGCCGGGAGAGCATCTGCCTTACAAGCAGAGGGTCGGCGGTTCGATCCCGTCATCACCCACCATTCGCTTCATGTGTTACGCGCAGCGGTAGTTCAGTCGGTTAGAATACCGGCCTGTCACGCCGGGGGTCGCGGGTTCGAGTCCCGTCCGCTGCGCCATATTTTCCAGGCCTGATGTTTCAGGTTTGAGATCGAACAGCAACGCTGGTTGATCAGATGTTTAACGGTAGTTGAGGCGCATGCTTCAGCAGTCAAGCGATACGCAGCGGTAGTTCAGTCGGTTAGAATACCGGCCTGTCACGCCGGGGGTCGCGGGTTCGAGTCCCGTCCGCTGCGCCATATTTTCCAGGCCTGATGTTTCAGGTTTGAGATCGAACAGCAACGCTGGTTGATCAGATGTTTAACGGTAGTTGAGGCGCATGCTTCAGCAGTCAAGCGATACGCAGCGGTAGTTCAGTCGGTTAGAATACCGGCCTGTCACGCCGGGGGTCGCGGGTTCGAGTCCCGTCCGCTGCGCCATATCTGTTCCAGGGCCTACTGAACGCCTTGAGAGCGCCAAGACAAACCACTGGTTTGATTGGATCGATAGCAAAGACCCTGGTCGAAAGATCGGGGTTTTTTGTTTGTGCGATTTGAAAAAGTGGTGTGCGAGGGCGGGTAAACCACCCTCGCGCCCAGGCTTTAGAGCCCCAGCTTGTCCCGCAAGCCGTAGTACCAGGCGCCTAACGCCGCAAAGGGTGTGCGCAGCAACTGCCCGCCCGGGAATGGGTAGTGCGGCAGGTCGGCAAACGCGTCAAAACGCTCTGCCTGGCCTTTCAGCGCTTCGGCCAGCACCTTGCCTGCCAGGTGGGTGTACGTCACGCCATGGCCGCTGCAGCCTTGGGAGTAATAAATGTTGTCCCCCAGACGCCCTACCTGCGGCAGACGAGACAGCGTCAGCAGGAAATTTCCGGTCCAGGCGTAATCAATCTTCACATCCTTGAGCTGCGGAAACGCCTTGAGCATTTTCGGGCGAATGATCGCCTCGATGTTGGCCGGGTCGCGCGCGCCGTACACCACGCCGCCGCCAAAGATCAGGCGCTTGTCGCCAGTGAGGCGGTAATAGTCCAGCAGGTAGTTGCAGTCTTCCACGCAGTAGTCCTGCGGCAACAGCGTGTTCGCCAAGTCGTCGCCCAGCGGGGCGGTGGTGATGACCTGCGTACCGCACGGCATCGACTTGGCCGCCAGCTCCGGCACCAGGTTCCCCAAATAGGCATTGCCCGCGACGATGATGAACTTGGCCCGCACCTGGCCCTGCGCCGTGTGCACCACCGGGCTGGCGCCACGTTCGATACGCACCGCCGCCGACTGCTCATAAATCGTGCCGCCCAAAGACTCCACAGCCGCCGCTTCGCCCAAGGCGAGGTTGAGCGGGTGAATGTGCCCGCCGCTCATGTCGAGCATGCCGCCCACATAGTTGTCACAGGCCACCACGTCGCGGATGTGGCGTTCGTCCAGCAGTTCCAGCTGCGTGTGGCCAAAGCGTTCCCACAGGCGTTTTTGCGATTCCAGGTGAGCCATGTGCTTGCTGTTGAGCGCCGCGAAGACGCCGCCGTCTTTCAAGTCGCACTGGATCTGGTACTTCGCCACACGCTCACGAATGATCCGACCGCCCTCGAACGCCATCTGCCCCAACAGTTGCGCCTGCTGGGCGCCGACACTGCGTTCGATCACGTCAATGTCGCGGCTGTAACTGTTGACGATCTGCCCGCCATTGCGGCCCGACGCGCCAAAGCCGACCTTGGCGGCCTCCAGCACCGTCACCCGAAAGCCGCTCTCCAGCAGAAACAGCGCGCTCGACAGCCCGGTATAACCGGCGCCGATCACGCACACATCGGTTTCGACGTCACCTTGCAGCACAGGACGAGGCGGGGCCGCGTTGGCGGACGCCGCGTAATAGGACTGGGGGTAGGGGGTGTTCGCCATCCTGGAACCTCTGTTTTATATTTTTTACGAGTGCGCCGATCCTACCTGAGTTGAAAATTGCCTGCCAGCCACCCGGAAAACGCGGCGTGACTGCTCCCCAATAAAAAATTCGCATATTCATAGGCTTAGGTGAAAAAAAGGTGTTGACACCCCTCCGGAATTCCGTAGAATGCCGCCTCACAGCAGGCACGTAGCTCAGTTGGTTAGAGCACCACCTTGACATGGTGGGGGTCGTTGGTTCGAGTCCAATCGCGCCTACCAAACAAAATCCGCTCTGCTGGGCGGTCTAGAAGGGCTCACCGAAAGGTGGGCCCTTTTTTGTTGTCTTTGTCCCGTCCTGAATAAGGTTTACACCTTCTGATCTATTTTCAGGAGGACGTAATGGAAGCAGCTAAAAGGCGCAGTCAGCATGACTACACGCTGACTTTTAAATTGTCGGTCGTCGACCAGGTCGAAAGAGGCGAGCTGAGTTATAAAGAGGCTCAAGAGCGCTACGGGATTCAAGGCAAAACGGTATTGCTCGGGCATGTACCAGGAACTGCATGCGAAATACGGCATCAGATGTTCGATGACGGACGGCTATGATTGCTACCAAAACGCCTTGGCAGAGCGGGTCAATGGGATATTGAAGACGGAGCTTTTGCTCCAGCGACCACAGGACTTGATGCAGGCGAAAAAGATGGTGAGGGAGTCGGTCTCGATCTACAACCGTGAGCGTCCGCACCTGTCTTTGAAATACAAAACGCCCGATGCGATGCATCGGGCGCTGGGGTGAAACAGGTGTAAACCTATTTCAGGACTAGACATTTGGATTTCTTGCAGAGCGTTCGCAAAGGTTCGTTCCCACTAGTCAATGTGAATGCCTACAAAGTTAGCTGCTTTAGAAGCGCCTAGGGAAATCCTGAAGAAGACTTCCAAATATGGTGAAATACGCCGATCCCGTT
>NZ_JBSVWN010000068.1:0-29939 GCF_054071325.1 Pseudomonas sp. SDO5215_S409
CGGAACCCTTGAGTTTATTGGGTTCCTGTCCTCAGGTCGGGATTGCAACAAAATCCGGAACAAGTAAACTACCGAGTGTAATTTCCCCCAGGAGTTTCCCCCCCATGACGGCCCCTCAACGCCTCACCGACCGTAAACGCGAAGCCATCGTGGCCGCGGCCATTGCCGAATTTCGCGAACACGGTTTCGAGGTCACCAGCATGGACAAGATCGCCGCCACGGCGGGTGTCTCCAAACGCACGGTGTACAACCACTTCCCCAGCAAAGAAGAGCTGTTCGCCGAGATCCTGCATCAGTTGTGGGCCAACAGCGTGGCGCAATTGGACGTGACCTACGCCAGCGACCGCCCCCTGCGTGAGCAACTGCGCGGGCTGCTGGAGGCCAAGATGAAGATGATGTCGGACGCCAACTTCCTGGACCTGGCGCGCGTGGCCATTGCTGCCACCATTCACTCTCCGGAGCGCGCGCAAGACATGGTCAACCGCCTGAGCAAACGCGAGGAAGGCTTTACCCAGTGGGTCCGCGCGGCCCAGGCGGATGGTCGTCTGAATTGCACCGACCCGGGGTTTGCGGCGCATCAGATACAAAGCCTGCTCAAAGCGTTTGCGTTCTGGCCACAGATCACCCTGGGCCAGCCGACCCTGGACGCCGCCGCCCAGGCGAAGGTGATCGAGTCGGCCATCGACCTGTTTCTGGCGGGCTACGCGGTGCCTTCCCGGCACTGAGCCTGTCTCAAAAACGACATGTCCGTCGTTTTCCGTCTTATTCCCGGCGTTTTCGTTGCGAATGGCCTGAAAGGACACTGATTATTCCCACACGAATAACTGACAATATTGCCCCGTATCATCGGCCCGTGGTGTGCTCGATCACCCGCACCGTCGCACCTGCAAAAGACCCAGGAATCTATGGAAAACCAACGAGGCAAAGGGCTTTCATTTGCCAAGCGTATCTACGGGCCAAGGAGCATCGGCCTGGGCATCGGCTGCTTGAGTGTCATCGCGTCGCTCTACCCGCTGGCCATGCCCGGCTGGGTCTGGGCGCTGTTGCTGTTCAATGGCTACGTCTGGGCACACTTGGCGTATCAGCTGTCGAGCCGCGCCGAATACCCCTACAAGGCCGAACGAAGAAACTTTCTATACGACTCGCTCTGCGGCGGTTTCTGGGCCGCCGCCACGCAGTTCACGCCGCTGACGGCCGTCACCTTGCTGTCGATGATGACCATGAACAACGTCGCCGCCGGCGGTAAACGCCTGTTTATCCATGGCGCGCTGGCGCAAGGGGTGGGCATCGGGGTGGCCTGGCTGCTCTTTGGCATCCACTTCAACCCACAGGTCAGCCTGATTCAGGTGTACGCCTGCCTGCCGATGCTCACCTTGTACCCCATGGTGCTCGGCCTGGTCTGCTACCGCCTGGCAATCAAACTGGCCGAGCACAAGCGTGCCTTGAGCGCGCTGAGCCGCACCGACAGCCTCACCGGCCTGCTCAACCATGGTTCCTGGAAAGACCTGCTGCAGCTCAAGTTTCATCACTGCGAGCAACAGCATGCACAGGCCACCATCGCCCTGATCGACATCGATCATTTCAAACAGATCAACGACACCCACGGCCACATCATCGGCGACACGGTGCTGCGCGAACTAAGCCAGGAGCTCAAGCGCAACCTGCGCGAAAACGACCTGGCCGGGCGGTATGGCGGTGATGAGTTCTGCGTGATCCTGCCCGACATGCCCCAAGACCAGGCCGCGCAGGTCATGGAGCGCATGCGCGAAGTGTTCAGCAATTACCGCAACCCGCAAATCCCCGAACTGCGGGTGAGCTTGAGCATTGGCCTGGCGGCGTTTCAGCCCGGATTTACCGACGCCGCCATGTGGCTCAATGCGGCGGACCGGGCGCTGTACGCGGCCAAGGACACCGGCCGCAACCGGGTGCAGGTGTGTGATTGGGTGAGCGCCCAGGCCTGAGGGCGCGGTGTTCTTCATGTGCCAGCCTAAAAGCCCGGTCTATAGTGAGGCACTTTCTGTTGCCCACTATTGAGCCTGCCATGACGCCCGAAAAACCCGACACCGATCACCTGCGTTTTCACCGCGCCCACGCCCACCTGGGCCCTACATTCGGCAGTGATGCCTTTGCGCTCAAAGCCGAAGCCTTCGCCCGTTTCTTTGGCACGCCCACCTTTCTGGGCGCGCAAACCCTCATCGTGGTGTTGTGGGTGGCGTTGAACATGACCGGCGTCACTCATTTCGACGTGTACCCGTTCATCCTGCTCAACCTGGCCTTCAGCCTGCAATCGGCCTACGCCGCGCCGTTGATCCTGCTGGCGCAAACCCGCCAGGCGGCGCGTGACAAAGCGCAGTCCGATGCAGACGCCCAACACCGTGAAGCCCTGGCCGTCGCCAACACCGAACGCCAGGCCGAGGCCGCGCAGACCACCGCACAGCTGCTTGACTTGCTGGAGCAAAACACCCGCCTCACGGAAATGACGCGCCAACTCACCGAACGCGTCGAAAGCCTGACCCGCGAACTGCACGATCAGTTCGTGCGCAAGCCCCAGTAACCCCGCGGGGCCTCAGCGCCCGTCAGGCAGCACCACCCGGCGCACCGCTGTGATTTGCGCAAGGTCCACACGGCGCGTGTACACCCGCAGCGGTTCGGTCAGGTTGAGGCGCTCATCGATGTTTTGATCGAGCAGCAACTGAATGCGCTCGCGGGACAGGGTCATGGTCTGGTCGCGCTCGGGTTGCCAGACAAACTCGGCCACGGGGATGATCCCCTCGTCGGCCACGTCCATCCCAAAAGCGTCTTCGCTGAACCGCACGAGGTATTGCCCCGTCTTGCGGTTCAAGCCCACAAAGCCGTTGAGTTGGTCGGCCGCCTGGCAGATACGTTCAGAAGTGATGCGCATGGTAAACCTCGCTGAAAAGTCCCACAGGGACTGAAAAGATGGTTTACACGCGAGGCAGGAAAACATGCCCTCTGACGGGGCAAGTGGGGTCAAGGGTACTGCAAAGCCCGCCATAAAAGCGCAGAAAAATGGCGCATGTACACGTTAATGTCGGTTTGGTGATGGCGCCTTTCGCAATCCCTTGTTAAAAAGGAGCCCTTCTCAAGCTACCTCCACGAAAGGACTTCGCATATGCCTGTCACGTTTACCAAGAGTGCCCTGCTGCTGGCCCTGATGCTCGGCCTTGGCCACGCACAGGCGGCAAGCCCTATCAGCCCGGCGGAAATGGCCACCAACGAGGGCATTCCCTACCCTGCGGTGATTGCCCACCGGGGCGCTTCCTACGACGCGCCGGAGTCCACCGCCGCCGCCTACAAGGTCGCACGCGACCTGGGCGCCGATTACCTGGAAATGGACCTGCAGCGCAGCAAGGACGGCGTACTCTTCGCCCTCCACGACAACAACCTGCAACGCACCACTGACGTGGCCACCAAATTCCCCGACCGCAAGGACGCCCCGGCCAACGAGTTCACCTGGGCCGAACTGCGCACCCTGGACGCGGGCAGCTGGTTCAACGCCGCCTACCCCGACCGCGCCCGCCCAGGTTTCGTCGGCCTGAAGATCCAGAGCCTGGATGAAATCATCAAGATCGCCGAAGGCAACCCGCAGCACAAACCGGGCCTGTACATCGAAACCAAAGAGCCCAAGCAATTCCCGGGCATTGAAGCCGACCTGAAAAACAAGCTGCTGGACAAAGGCTGGCTGAGCTCTGCCGGTTCCAAACTGGGCAAGAGCAACACCGGTGTCGGCCAGGGCAAAGGCCGCGTAGTGCTGCAAACGTTCGAGAAGGACAGCCTGAAAAAACTCCAGGAAGAAATGCCCAACACCCCGAAAATCCTGCTGTTGTGGGTGGGTGCTGGCAGTATCGAGCCCAAGTCCACCGTGGCCTTCGCTGATTCCGGCGAGCCCACCAAGGCGGCCTACTACGCCAAGCAAGAACCAAAAGACGACGCCGAGTTTGAAAAATGGGTGGACGAGGCCAAGAGCCTGGGCGCCATCGGCACCGGCCCTTCGGCCGAGCTGACCCACCATGGCGACCAGAGTTACACCGACCTGGTGAAGCCGGCCATGAACCAACTGACCCACGACAAGGGCCTGCTGGTGCACGTGTACACCGTCGATGAACCGGTGGACTTCAAGAAAGTGATGGACGCGGGCGTCGACGGCATCTTCACCAACCGCGCCGCCGAGCTGCTGAAATTCTACAAACGCTGGCCGTCGTCGAGCGTCCAGGACCTGCTCAAAGACAACGGCTACTAAGGCAACGGGCCATTAAGGGTGAGTTAAGTTGCGCTGGTTAATCTGGCGCTACTTAATCAGCTCACCCCCAAGGACCCACTCATGAAAACCCTGACTGCCTTGTTTGCCGCAACCGCCCTGACCCTCACCGCAGGCCTGGCCCAGGCCGATGTACGCCCGGACCAGATCCCGAGCCTGCTCAAGTCCGGCGCCATCATGGACTTCGAAAAACTCAACGCCGCCGCCCTGGCCAAACACCCCGGCGCGACCCTCATCGACACCGAGCTGGAAGACAAGGCCGGGCGCCTGGTGTACGAAACCGAACTGCGTGACACCAGCAACGTGAAATGGGACGTCAAGCTCGACGCCAAGACCGGCGAGGTTCTGGAAAACAAGCAAGACACCTGAGTAATTCCCTGCAAAAGACCGCGCTGGCACCCCGCCAGGCGGTCTTTTTTTGCGCCGCCTCAAACTGTCACAAAACCGTCAAATACGCTTGCCATGATGCGCTCAAGTGAACCTGTGAAACCTCCTACAGGCACTTTCCCTGCGAGCCTCCATGAACCACAACATCGACCACAGTCATCAGGACTCCGACCTGTTTGGCTTGCTTTACGGTTTCCGCTTTCGCCCTGGCGAAAAAGGCGAACAGATCGACTCCGCCACCGCGCTCGCGGCCTTGCAGCACCCCGGCGACCCCGACGAGTTTCTGTGGCTGCACCTGAACCTGGCCCACGCCGCGTGCGAGCGCTGGATGAAAACGCACCTCACCCTGCCAGAAGAGTTCTTTGAAGCGCTGCACGAAGGCTCACGCTCCACCCGCATCGAACACGTCGACGCAGCCTTGCTGGCGGTGGTCAACGACGTGGTCTTCAACTTCAGCAGCATGGTGTCGTCCGACATTTCCACCCTGTGGGTGTGCGCCCGCAGCCGCTTGCTGGTCAGCGCCCGCCTGCAACCGTTGCACTCGGTGGACAAGCTGCGCTCCTCGGTCAAGGCGGGCGAACAGTTCCGCTCGCCGCTCGAACTGCTGGTGCACCTGCTGCGCGACCAGGGCGAGGTGCTGACGCAAATCGTGCGCAAGACCAGCATGAGCGTGGACCTGATCGAAGACGAACTGCTGTCCTCGCGCCTGTCCACCAACCGCGCCGAACTCGGCGCCGCCCGCCGCGTACTGGTGCGCCTGCAACGCCTGCTGGCGCTGGAGCCGGGCTCGTTGCTGCGCCTGCTCAACCGCCCGCCGCAGTGGCTGCAAAAAGAGGACGTGAAAGAGTTGCGCAAATCCACCGAGGAGTTCGCGCTGATCATCAACGACCTCACGGCGCTGGGGGAGCGGATCAAACTGTTGCAGGAAGAAATCGCCGCCAACCTGAACGAGCAAAGCAACCGCACCCTGTTCACCCTCACCGTGGTGACGGTGCTGGCGTTGCCGATCAACATCATTGCCGGTTTTTTCGGCATGAACGTGGGCGGCGTGCCCCTGTCCACAGACCCTGAGGGGTTCTGGATTCTGGTGGCGCTGGTGGCCACGTTCACCTTGATCGCCGGGCGCTGGGCGTTTCGCAAGCGTAAGGATTACTGACTCGGCAAGCCCCCTCCTACCGGCGTTTGAGCGCTGAATGCGCTGAGGGGGCAAGGGCAATTCCACAAACACTGACGTGCCGCAGTATCTCTGTAACATTGTGCAATGAATATAGACGACATCCTTCCCAACACTGGATGTCCCGGCATGGCCACCCCCTCCCTGAGCGCTTCCAACCCCGCTGTCGCGACCGACCCCAAACCCAGGATGGACAAAAAGCCCGGCCTGTTGACGGTGATCGTGTTCTTCGCCGTGCTCGCCATGGGCCTGCTGTTTACCGCCTACAGCCTGATGCACGACATGCACGAACTGGGCACGGTGGTCACCACCTGGACCCCGTTCCTGCTGCTGGGCGTGGCGCTGCTGATCGCCTTGGGTTTTGAGTTCGTCAACGGTTTTCACGACACCGCCAACGCCGTCGCCACGGTGATCTACACCAACTCCCTGCCGCCGCATTTCGCGGTGGTGTGGTCGGGCTTCTTCAACTTTTTGGGCGTGCTGCTTTCCAGCGGCGCAGTGGCGTTTGGCATCATCGCGCTGTTGCCGGTGGAGCTGATCCTGCAAGTCGGCTCATCGTCAGGGTTTGCGATGATCTTCGCCCTGCTGATCGCCGCCATTCTGTGGAACCTGGGCACCTGGTGGCTGGGCTTGCCGGCCTCGTCGTCGCACACCCTGATCGGCTCGATCATTGGCGTGGGCGTGGCCAATGCGCTGATGCACGGGCGTGATGGCACCAGCGGTGTGGACTGGGGCCAGGCGATCAAGATCGGTTACGCCTTGCTGCTCTCGCCGCTGATCGGTTTTGTGTTCGCCGCCCTGCTGTTGCTGGCCCTGCGCGCGTTTGTCAAAAACCGCTCGCTCTACAAGGCGCCCAAAGGCGACACCCCGCCGCCATGGTGGATTCGCGGCCTGTTGATTGCCACCTGCACCGGCGTGTCGTTTGCCCACGGCTCCAACGACGGCCAGAAGGGCATGGGCCTGATCATGCTGATTCTGGTGGGCACCCTGCCCATGGCCTACGCGCTGAACCGCACCATGCCGGCTGACCAATCGCTGCAATTTGCGGCGGTGGCGCAAGTGACCCAGGCGGCGCTGGTCAAGTCGGCACCGCAACCTGCGCCCGCCGACTCGCGCCTGACCCTGTCGACCTATGTGCGCACCAAGCAAGCCACCCAGGACCTGGTGCCCGCCCTCGCCGACATCACCGGCCATATCGGTGAAGAAGTCAAAAGCTACGGCTCCCTGGCCAAAGTGCCGGCCGAAGCCATGGGCAACGTGCGTAACGATATGTACCTGACCAGCGAAACCATTCGCCTGATGGACAAGGGCCAGGTCGGCAACTTCGACGCCGACACGCAAAACAAGCTGCAACTGTTCAAGCAACAGATCGACAACGCCACCCGCTTCATTCCGCTGTGGGTGAAGGTCGCCGTGGCCATCGCGCTGGGGCTGGGCACCATGGTGGGCTGGAAGCGCATTGTGGTGACCGTGGGCGAGAAGATCGGCAAAAGCCACCTGACCTACGCACAAGGCGCGTCGGCAGAAATGGTAGCCATGCTGACCATCGGTGCGGCGGACATGTACGGCCTGCCGGTTTCCACGACCCATGTGCTGTCCTCGGGCGTGGCGGGCACCATGGTGGCCAACGGCGGCGGCTTGCAGATGCGCACCATCCGTAACCTAGTGATGGCGTGGGTGCTGACGCTGCCGGCCGCGATCGTGCTGTCGGGCAGCCTCTACTGGCTGTTCACCCAACTGTTCTGACCCCAGCGTGCGGGGGCCGACGCACCGGCCCCCGCCCGGGTTTCAAGGCTGCAACCGGGCCTGCAAGGTGGCCGCCATCCAGTCCATGAACACCCGCACCCGCAACGGCAAATGCCGCTGGCTGGCGTACAGCATCGACACATCCAGCGCGGGCGCCGGGTAGTCCGGCAACACCGCCACCAACTCCCCCCGGGCCAGCCACTCGCGCACCCCGAGCAACGGCATCTGCGCCAGGCCAAACCCGGCCAGGCAGGCTGCGTGATACGCGTCGGTGCTGTTGACCGTCACCCGGCCCGCCATCGGCACCCGGTGCACCTTGTGGCCCTGCTGGTATTCAAACCCCGCCGAGCGTGCGCCCAGCGGCCGCACGTAATGCACCAGCTGATGCACGGCCAGGTCCTCCAGCGTCTGGGGCACGCCATGGCGTTGCAGGTACGCGGCACTGGCGCAATTGACCACCGGCATGCGGCACAGCAGCCGCGCCACCACCGACTGGTCCGGCTGCGCGCCCACCCGCAACACGCAGTCGAACCCTTCGGCGAGCAGGTCCACCTGACGGTCGCTGCTGCTCACCTCCAGCTCGACCAGCGGGTGGCGGTCCATGAAGCCCGGCAACTGCGGCAGGATCAGCTCGCGTGCCAGCGCATTGGGCATGTCCACCCGAATGCGCCCGGCCAACTGCGCTTCGTCCTGGCGAAACAGCCCTTCCAGTTCCTCCATGTGCGCGAGCAAATCCTTGCTGCGCTCGTACAACACCCGCCCGTCCTGCGTGGCCTGCACCCGGCGCGTGGTGCGCTGCAGCAACCGCGCGCCCAGCAGCTCCTCCAGCGCCTGCACATGCTCAGACACGGTGGAGCGCGGCAGGCCCAGGCTTTCGCCCGCCTGGGTAAAACTCGACAACTCGGTGACGCGCACAAACGTGCGCAGCAGCTCCAATTTGTTCATGGGATTGTTCGCCCTATCCGGCCAGTCATTCTGGTTTCAGGCGGTTTATCACGTTATTGGCGGACAAATACACTTAATTCCACCGTCAATCACCGGCATCGAGGATTTCACCATGACCCGCAAAATCGCACTCATCACCGGCGCCAGCCGTGGCCTGGGCAAAAGCGCAGCGCTGCACCTGGCAGCCCAAGGCGTGGACATTATCGGCACCTACCACAGCGCCGCCGACCAGGCCCACGACGTGGCGGCGCAGGTTGAAGCGCTCGGCAGGCGCGCGGTGATGCTGCAACTGGACGTGAGCAAAAGCGGCGTTTTCGACGGGTTTGTCGCCCAGGTTCGCACCGCACTGAACGATGTATTCGCACAGGACCACTTCAACTTTCTGATCAACAACGCGGGCATCAGCCTGCACGCCAGTTTCGCCGACACCCGCGAAGAGCAGTTCGACCAACTGGTGGCGATCCACTTCAAGGCGCCGTTTTTCCTCACTCAAAAACTGTTGGGGCTGATAACCGACGGTGGCCGCATTATCAATATCTCCACGGGCCTGGCGCGTTTCAGCCTGCCGGGTTACGCGGCCTATGCCTCGATGAAAGGCGCGGTGGAAGTGCTGACCCGCTACCAGGCCCGGGAACTGGCGCCGCGTGGCATCACGGTGAACACCCTGGCCCCCGGCGCGATTGCCACCGATTTCAGCGGCGGCATGGTGCGTGACAACAAAGAGGTCAACGCCACGGTCGCCAGCTACACCGCCCTGGGCCGCGCCGGTTTGCCGGACGACATCGGCGGCGCCATCGCCAGCCTGCTCGCCGACGGCAGCCACTGGATCACCGGCCAGCGGGTCGAAGCGTCTGGCGGGATGTTCCTGTAACACGTTCTCGGCTAGCATCAATGCTTTCGGATCACTGACAGGCAATCACCGATGAGCTTTGACCCTGCACTGGCCGGCGGCATGGGCGTACTGGGGGCCGTGGTGGACAGCGGCAGTTTCGCCCGCGCCGCCGACAGCCTGGACATGACACCTTCGGGGGTCAGCCGGGCCATTGCCCGGCTGGAGCAACGCCTGGGCATTCGCCTGTTCGACCGCACCACGCGCTCGGTGCAATTGACCGACGAAGGCCGACGCTTCTACCAGGAAGTCGCCCCGCTGCTGGCCAGCCTGGAAGAGGCCGCCAGCGCCGCGGCCGACAGCGCCCACACCGTGCGCGGACGCTTGCGGGTCAATATCGACCCGTACTTCTCGCGCCTGGTGCTGGGGCCCGTGCTGGGCCAGTTCATGAGCCGCTATCCGCAATTGCACCTGGACCTGCACACCCGCGACCAACTGGGCGACCTGGTGGCGGACGGGTTTGACCTGGCGATCCGCTTCGGCATCCCGCAGTCGTCTTCACTGATCGCCCGCAAATTACTGGAAGTACGGATCCTGACCGTGGCGGCGCCCGCTTACCTCGAACGCCACGGCCGCCCCGCTCACCCGTTGGACCTGGAAGACGGCCAGCATGTGTGCATCGACTTTCGCGACTCACAGACCGGCCGCCCATTTGCCTGGGAATTCCACCGGCCCGGCGAGCAGCTCACCGTCGCCACGCGCGGCCGTCTGGTGGTCAACGACGCGGGAACTTTGTACAGCGTCTGTGAGCACGGCCATGCCGTGGCGCAAATGCTTAACCTGGGCCTGGCGCCCGCCCTCGCATCGGGGGGCCTGGTGGAGCTGTTTCCCGACTGGCCCGACGAGCGTTTTCCGCTGTACGCCTTCTACCCTTCGCGGCATTTGCCAGCGGCCAAGGTGCGCGCATTCCTGGACTTTGTGGCGGCCCTTACGCCTGGCTGAACACGCGTTTGTGTACGAGCCGCTCGCGCAGCGCGTCATAGCCCCAGTGATACAGGTAGGTGTAGGGCAAAAAGAACAGCAGCACGCCGATGTCGAGGATAAACGCCTGCACCAGGCTGATGTTCAGCCACGCGGCGATCAGCGGCACGCACACCAGAATCAGCCCGCCTTCAAACATCAGTGCGTGCAACACGCGGGTCCACACGCCACCGGACAACCGCAGGCGCGCCTTCAGGCGGTCGAACAAGCCGTTGAAAATGACGTTCCAGGTCAGCGCAATCAGGCTGATGGCCAGCGTGACCATGCCCATTTCCAGGGCCGGCTTGTCCATGATCCATGCCAGTAACGGCGTGCAGATCAACAACGCCAGGCCCTCAAACCCGATGGCCTGCAACACACGTTCGGTAATCGACTTGGTAGGGGTCATGCCCTGTGCTCCATGAGTGACGACGGTTGCCATCATTACCCCTCTACTCGATACTTCATAACCATTAACCATCGAGAAAGGCGATAGTCATGGCGTCCCACGAAGTGTTGCAAGCGTTTGTGCAGGCCGCCACCCAAGGCTCGTTCTCGGCGGCGGCGCGCAAGCTGGGCAAGAGCCAGTCCACCGTCAGCGCGGCGGTGGCGAGCCTGGAGATTGACCTGGATGTGGTCCTGTTCGACCGCAGCAGCCGCAAACCCACCCTGACCCCCGCCGGGCACGTGCTGTTACAGCGCGCCGAGCAGGTGCTGGAGGCCAGCAGCCGCTTGGCGTTGGCCGCCAGCCAGTTGGCCCGGGGCCTGGAACCCAAGCTGACCATCGCCATGTCCGACACTTACCAGTCGGGCCAGTTTGAAGTGGCCTTGCGCGCCTTTGAACAACGCTACCCGGACCTGGAGCTTGAATGCCTGATTGCCGAGTGCGAAGACCTGATCGCCCTGGTCCAGAGCGGCCGCGCGCACATCGCGTTCATTGAACGCCAAGATGTCTACCCACCGGACCTGACCAAAGCGCCGATAGAAGAACGCACCGAACTTGCGCTGTTCGTGGCCCCCGGGCATCCGCTGGCAAACCTGCCGGACATTGGCCAGCACACCCTGGAACAGCACCGCGAGTTGCGCCTGGCCAGCATCATCAACCCCAACGACAACCGTGGCACCGGCCGCGTCTGGTCGGCGCCCAGTTACCTGATGCTGATGGAAATGGCCCAGTTGGGTTTTGGCTGGGCGCCGCTGCCGCGCTGGCTGGTGGGGCAGTTTGGCGGCAACCGCCTGCAAGAGATCCAGGCCCGGGGCTGGCCAAGGTCGGTGGCCGTGGACGCGTTGTGGTCACGCCAGCAGCCCCCTGGCCCGGCGGGGAGCTGGCTACTGGCCAAAATGCTCGAATAAGCGCCGGCCGAGGCCGCGGTCAGGCGGCGGACAACTGCGGTGGGCGGTTGTTCTGGAAGTACTCATGCAAGGTCCGCATGGCCGCAAGCTCCAGGGCCTGGGCGGCAAAACACAAGCCCACTCGCCGCGTCGGCGCCGGCAAGTGCCAGGGCCGAACCACCACACCCGCCCGCTGCGCCGCCAGCGACTGCGGCACCATGGCCACGCCCACGCCCGCGGCCACCATCTGCAACGCCTGCCGCAACGACCCCGCATGCCCGGCCACCGCCTGGGGCGAGCGCCCGTACAAGGCCATCAACCGTTGGTGCGAATCATGCTGCGGGCAGGTGATCCAGTCTTCGATAGGCGCCCAAGCCTGCGCGCCCTCGGCCATGGGGTGGGACGCAGGCAGCGCCATCACGTAGGACTCTTCCCAAAGCGGCAGGAACAATTCGTCTTCGCACACCCGTTCTTCTACCGCCAGGCGCCCTTCACCTTCGCAGCCTTCCTGCAACGTCAGCAACAACCCGGGCAGCCCCTGGTGCGCCATGCGCAGGAAGGTTTCGATGTGGCTGTCGGCAATGTCGCCGTCCACGCCCAGCGCCAGGGTGATGCGGTTTTCCCGCCCGCGAAACAGTCGGCTCAACGCCTCGGCTTCGGCCACCATGCGCCGCGCCTGGGGGTACAGCACCCGGGCTTCATCGCTCACCTCTACGCCCCGGGGCTGGCGCACAAACAGCGCCACGCCCAGTTCGTCCTCCAGCTGTTTGATGGTCACCGACAAGGTCGGCTGGCTGATAAACAGGCGTTGGGCCGCCGCCGTGATGTTGCGTTCCTCAAACACCGCGAGAAACGCCTTGAGATGGCGCACATCCATAGCTAATACCGATAGCAGACAGAGGAATAAGGCATTTTTCAGCCAACCAGCGTGCAAATATACTGCGCTTCACGTTTTGTTATTTGTTTTTCTTATCTCAGGAGTTTCCCATGAGCAAGCCACTGATCATCATCACCGGCGCCAGCTCCGGCATTGGCGAAGCCACCGCGCGCGTGCTGTCGGCCGCCGGTCACCCGCTGTTGCTGCTGGCCCGCCGCATCGACCGCCTCAATGCACTGGCGCTGCCAAACACCCTGAGCCGTGGCCTGGACATCACCGACCGCGCCGCCCTGGTGGCCGCGGTCCAGGAAGCCGAAGCCCAGTTCGGCCCGGCCGATGCGTTGATCAACAATGCCGGTGTGATGCTGCTGGGCAGCGTCAGCGAACAAGACCCGGCGCAGTGGGAGCAGATGTTCGACGTCAACGTCAAAGGCCTGCTCAATGGTATTCACGCCGTGGCGGCCGGTATGGTCGAGCGCAAACGCGGCACCATCATCAACGTGGGCTCGGTGGCCGGGCGCAAGACGTTCCCCAACCACGTTGCCTATGTCGGCTCCAAGTTCGCGGTCCACGGGATTTCGGAAAACCTGCGCGAGGAATTGTCGCCCAGCAACGTGCGCGTCATCACCATCGCCCCGGGCGCGGTGGAGACGGAACTGCTCAGCCACACCACCGACGATGCGATCAAGACCGGCTACGAAGCCTGGAAACAAAATGACATGGGCGGCATCGTGCTCAGTCCCGACGACGTGGCAGCGGCGATTGCCTATGCCTACCAGCAGCCGCAGCACGTGTGCATCCGCGAAATCGTCCTGGCCGCCACGCGCCAGCAGCCTTGACGGTCAGTCCGCCATGCCGGTGGTGACCAACGCCACCAACCGGTCCAGGCTCTGGCCCCAGCCCTCGTGAAAGCCCATGGCTTCGTGGGCCTGTTTGTCTTCGGCGTTCCAGTGCAAGGCGCGTGCGGTGTACAGCGTCTTGCCGTCGACGTCTTCCAGCGTCACCACGGCGGTCATGAACGGCTTGCCCGACGGTAGCCAACCGGGCCTGAAGGCATCGGTGAACACCAGCCGTTGCGGTGCGACGATCTCCAGGAACACCCCTTGATTGGGGTATTCGGTGCCATCCGGGGCGCGCATCAGCGTACTAAACTGGCCGCCGCCCCATAGGTCCATTTCGCACTCAGGCGTAGTCATGCCGTGGGGGCCCCACCATTGCTGCAACAGTGCAGGCTCCGTCCATGCCCGAAACACACGGCTGCACGGTGCATCGATCAGGCGGCTGATGGACAGTTCAAAGTCAGCGGGTTGCTCGTTCATGAACAGACTCCTGTTTTTTAGTGTTGTCAGGGCTCGGACTGTCCACTATGGCCGCAGATTCGCGCGTCGCGAAAATAACCGACGAGCAGCAGACGAGCCTTTTCCTACAACAAACCGGCTAGAATCCGCGCTCTCTTTGCAGCCCTTCGGACACGCCGATGCAAACCCGCCTTGTCGCCTATGAAGCGCTGAACCCTGTGCAACAACAGCAATTGAGCGCCCTGCAAGTGCACCCCGAACAGCGGCCGTATTGCGGTGACATCGACTGCGCGCTCAACACCCTGCTGGTCAACCCAAGCCCCGGCGTCAGAGGCTTCGCACTGCTGGCCGACGACGCCCCCGTCGCCTTCTTGCTGCTCAAACGCCCGCCCTGCCTGCCCCACTGGGCCGACGAACACAGCGCCACGCTCCACGCCCTGCAAGTGGACCGCCGCGTTCAGGGCCAGGGCTTGGGCAAGGCCTGCCTGCAAGCCCTGCCCACCGCCGCACGCCAGGCCTGGCCGCAGATCCAGGCGCTGGAGTTGTCGGTGGACAGCACCAATACGGCGGCGATGGCCTTGTATGTGCAGCAGGGGTGGGTGGACAGCGGGGAGGCGTATAGGGGGCGGATCGGGTATGAGCGGCGGTTGAAGCTGACCTTTGGTCGTGCGCCGGTTGACGCGCTGCAAATGTAACGTATACATAACCTGATCGATAAAATGTAACGGTTACGCGACATGGACTTTTCAGTTTTGACCCAACGTATCGGCCAACAAGTGCGCTCGATGCGCCTGAACCGAGGTTACAAACAGGCAGAACTCGCTGCGCTTGCGGGGATTACCCGGCAAAAACTGATCGAAATCGAACAGGGCAGCCCTTCGGTGTCCATGAACGCCTACGCACGTATCTTTGCGGCCTTGGGCAGCGAGGTAAAACTGGTACCCGTCGTGATGCCGACGTTGGATGACGTCAAGGACTTGTTTAATGATTAGTCCCAAGCTACGCGTTCATACGCCGCAAGGCATCAGTGGTAGCGTTTTTACCGCGCAGGATGACTACATTTTCCGTTACCGCGACGAAGCACCGGCAAACAGCGCCGTCAGCCTGCTGATGCCTGTCCGCACAGAAGACTATCGCCATCGCGAACTGCATCCCGTTTTTCAAATGAATCTGCCAGAAGGCTTTGTGCTGGAGCAGCTTCGCAATCGCCTTGCCAAGACAGTGAAGGTCGATCCTATGTTGCTGCTGGCACTGTCTGGTAGCAGCGCGCCCATCGGCCGGGTATTTGTGTCTTCAGACCAGGTGAACGAACTGATTCACCGCAACAACCCTCCCGCAACAGGAGAAAACCTTGGCGAGATCCTCGCCTGGGACGGAGCGCAGGATCTGTTTGCCGACCTGGTAGACCGCTACATCCTGCGAGCTGGCATTTCAGGCGTGCAGCCCAAGGTTTTAGTGCCAGAACGCCCTGACACGGGCGAACAGAAATTCACCTCGAAAACCAACGACCTGATCATCAAAAGCGGGCGCGACGAGTTTCCGGGGCTGGCCATCAACGAATACCTGTGCATGTGCGTTGCCAAAGACGCCGGTATCCCCGTGCCGCCGTTTTATCTGTCACACAACCACAAGCTTTTCGTGATGCGGCGCTTTGACCGGGATGAACAGCTCAACCCGCTGGGGTTTGAGGACATGGCCACACTGATGGGCCTGTCGGCCGAGCAGAAATACAGTAAAAGCTACGCCATGATTGCCAAGGCGATCCGCCTTTACTGCCCGATCGAGCATCAACGCAGCTCCCTGGACCAATTGTTCGACAGCGTGGCGCTGAGCTGCATCGTGGGAAACGGCGATGCTCACCTGAAGAATTTCGGCTTGCTGTACAGCGACCCCACCCGGAACGACGCCCGACTCGCACCGGCGTACGACATCGCGAACACCACCGCTTATCTCCCCGACGATGCGCTGGCCTTGGACTTGGCGGGCAATAAATCATTTTTTGCCTCGCGCCTGGGCATTCTCGAATTTGCAAAAACCTGCGAAATCGAAAAGCCCCGCAATCGCCTCCAGGCGATACTGGCAACCCTGGAAGCGGTGCTCAAACGCGAAGACGATTACTGTCGATTGGCGCCGCAGGTGGCACAGGCCATTCGCCAGTCAGCTCAAGACTATCAACGCAGCTTTAGGGGCTGAGCCCCTGGGCCCAGCACCCGACGTGCACCTTGCCAGGATGAAGCCAGGTATCAAGCCTTCTCGACCGGCAACCAGACCTCCACCGTCCCACTGCCCTTCTGCACATTGAAATCGGCGCTATAACGCTCGAAATCCGCCCCCGCCACGCGGTAGCCGGAGTGCGGCAACCACTCGAACATGATCCGCTCGTAGGTCTGCGCCAGTGCCTGCACCGGGCCCGAATGGTTAAAGACCGCGTAATGGCGCGGCGGGATTTGCAGTGATTCGAAATTGCCCGGCACGTCGTTTTTGGACGGCACTTGCACCCCGGCGATGTAGTCGAATTCGCCGTGATCGGCGTTGAAGCATACGCCGTAGGTTATCCCGCCCACACGTGCCTTGATCTCTTTGATGCAAGTGTCAAACAGCTCCCACAACCGCGGGATGTCCCCCAGCGTGGCTTTTGAATAACGCCCTTTTACCCCGGCGATCACCAGGGCCTCGCCGTCTTCCATACGGGGTTGCAGCGCAAGATTCGCTTGTTGATTCATCTGAACACTCTCCTTGGGCCAGTGAACAAAACCGTGTCGAGTATAGGGGGCATATTCGTCCGTCGCCTCAAGCACAAATTTCTTACGCGCCATCTGGACAATTGGCCATCATCGACCGTATTGTCTGCCGCGCAGGCCACCGCAGTGGCCGACGTCGCTCGGACGGTTCCGGGCGCTTACGTACTTCGAGGCAACAATGGCAGACCCAGGTTCGCCGCGCCGCTTTGCGCGCATAGATCGACTCCCCCCTTATGTGTTCAACATCACTGCCGAGCTGAAGATGGCCGCCCGTCGTCGTGGCGAAGACATCATCGACTTGAGCATGGGCAACCCAGACGGCGCCACGCCACCGCACATTGTGGAAAAACTGGTGACCGTCGCCCAGCGTGAAGACACCCACGGGTACTCCACCTCCAAAGGCATTCCGCGTCTGCGCCGGGCGATTTCGCACTGGTACAAGGACCGCTATGCGGTGGACATCGACCCGGAAACCGAGGCCATTGTGACCATCGGTTCCAAGGAAGGCCTGGCGCACCTGATGCTGGCCACCCTGGACCAGGGCGACACCGTGCTGGTGCCCAACCCCAGTTACCCGATTCACATCTATGGCGCGGTGATCGCCGGTGCACAGGTGCGTTCGGTGCCGCTGATCCCGGGCGTGGACTTTTTCGCCGAGTTGGAGCGGGCCATTCGCGGGTCTATCCCCAAGCCGAAGATGATGATCCTGGGCTTTCCGTCCAACCCTACCGCGCAGTGCGTGGAGCTGGATTTTTTCGAGCGTGTGATCGCCCTGGCCAAGCAGTACGACGTGCTGGTGATTCACGATTTGGCCTACGCCGACATCGTCTACGACGGCTGGAAAGCCCCCTCGATCATGCAGGTGCCGGGCGCCAAGGATATTGCGGTGGAGTTTTTCACCCTGTCCAAAAGCTACAACATGGCCGGCTGGCGTATTGGTTTCATGGTGGGCAACCCGGAACTGGTCAGCGCCCTGGCCCGCATCAAGAGTTACCACGACTACGGCACCTTCACCCCGCTGCAAGTGGCGGCGATTGCGGCGCTGGAAGGTGACCAGCAATGCGTGAAAGACATTGCCGAGCAGTATCGCCAGCGCCGTAACGTGCTGGTCAAAGGCCTGCATGAACTGGGTTGGATGGTCGAGAATCCGAAGGCTTCCATGTACGTCTGGGCCAAGATTCCCGAGGCCTATGCGCACCTGGGTTCGCTGGAGTTCGCCAAGAAGTTGCTGCTGGAGGCCAAGGTGTGTGTGTCGCCGGGCATCGGCTTTGGTGAATATGGCGATGATCATGTGCGCTTTGCGCTGATCGAAAACCAGGACCGGATCCGCCAGGCCGTGCGCGGCATTCGCGCGATGTTCCGCGCCGACGGTTTGGTGCAAAAGGCCTGATTCTCGCCGGCGGTGGTCTCTCGTTCCCGTGCTCTGCGTCAAGCATTGGGACGCTGAGCGTCCCGGGCTGCATTCCCACGCAGAGCGTGGGAACGATCTGTAAGCGGTGACTTCTCGTTCCCACGCTCTGCGTGGGAATGCCTCTTGTGACGCTCTGCGTCACGCTTTTGGGCTCGGAGCCCCTCCCATACGGCTGCCCCTCGTTCTGACGCTCTACATGGGGACGTCGCTTGTGATGCTCGGTGTCCCGCGTTGGGACGCAGAGCATCCCTGCTCTGTCGATCGGTCAGACCACCAGTGACAGCAGCATGATAAAGACCAGCGCAACGATGGACAGGATCGTCTCCATCGCCGTCCAGGTCTTGAAGGTTTCTGCCACGGTCATGTTGAAGTACTGCTTCACCAGCCAGAACCCCGCATCGTTGACGTGAGACAGAATCAACGACCCCGCCCCCGTCGCCAACACCAGCAGCTCACGGTTCACCCCCGGGATCATCCCCACCACCGGCACCACGATGCCCGCGCCGGTAATGGTCGCCACGGTCGCAGAGCCTGTGGCCACGCGAATCACCGCCGCCACCAGCCACGCCAGCAGGATCGGGTTGATCTGTGCATTCACCGCCATGTGGCCGATCACGTCGCCCACGCCGCTGGTCACCAGCATCTGCTTGAAACCGCCACCGGCGCCGATGATCAGGATAATCGCGGCAGTAGGCGCAAGGCTGGCATCGAGCAGCTTCAAGATCTGCTTGGAACCGATGCCCTGGCGATGACCAAAGGTGTACAGCGACAGCAGCAACGCCAGCAGCAGCGCAGTGATCGGGTGGCCGATCATGTCCATCCAGTTGCGGATCGCGTGGCCGTCCGGCAAGGCAATGTCGGCAAAGGTCTTGAGCAGCATCAGGAACACCGGCAGCAGCACGGTGATCAGGGTGATGCTGAAGCTGGGCAGGGTTTTCGACTCGGGCTCGCGGGCCAGTTGGTCCACCAACTCCTGGGACGGGTTACCCGGGATGTGCTTGGCGATAAACGTGCCGAAGATCGGACCGGCGATGATCGCGGTCGGCAATGCCACGATCAGGCCATAGAGGATGGTCTTGCCGATGTCAGCCCCGAACACACCAATGGCCAGCAGCGGGCCCGGGTGCGGCGGCACCAGGCCGTGGACCGCGGACAGCCCGGCCAGCAGCGGGATGCCGATCTTGATCATCGACACGCCCGTGCGGCGCGCGACGATAAACACCAGCGGAATCAGCAGCACAAAACCGATCTCGAAGAACAGCGGGATGCCCACCAAAAAGGCGGCGAACATCATGGCCCACTGCACCTTATCTTTGCCAAACGCACGGATCAGGGTCTGGGCGATCTGATCGGCGCCGCCGGAGTCGGCCATCATTTTGCCGAGCATCGTGCCCAGCGCGAGGATGATGCCGACAAAACCCAATACGCCGCCAAACCCGTCCTGGAAGGCTTTGATGATCTTGTCCACCGGCATGCCGGAGGTCAGGCCCAGAAAACCGGCCGCGATGATCAGCGCAATAAAGGGGTGAACTTTGAAGCGGGTGATCAACAGGATCAGCCCGAAAATAGTGACCACTGCGTCGAGCAGCAGGTAGGACTCGTGGGACATGCCAAACATGGGGGTTCTCCTGTTTGTTGTTGTTATTTAAGCCGTGCAGTCAGATAGCGCTATCTTTTCCGGCAAAAAATTACGCGGTGGGTTCAAACCCATGTTGGCGCCACCAGGCATCGGTTTGCGCGGCCAGGTCCTGGACGCTGTCTTCGCTGGCGTTCAGCGCCAGGGTCAACGGCTCGCCCACCGGGGATTGCAGGGTAGCGAACTGGCTGTCGATGAGGCTGGCGGGCATGAAGTGGCCGGGACGATGGGACACGCGGTCGGCGGCGACCTCGCGGGTCAGCTCCAGAAACACAAAGCCCAGGCCCGGCGCGGCCTCGCGCAGGTGGTCACGGTACTTTTTCTTGAGGGCCGAACAGGTCAGCACCGGGTGTTCACCGGCCTTGAGCGCGCGGCGCAGTTCATCGCACAGGATGTCGAGCCAGCCGGCGCGGTCGTCGTCGTTGAGGGGGGTGCCTGCGCTCATCTTTTCGATGTTGGCGGCGGGGTGAAAGCTGTCGCCTTCAATCGCGGTGGCGCCGTTCAGCTGGCACAGGGCCTCGCTGACGCTGGACTTGCCACAGCCGGAAACACCCATGATGACCAGGGCGGTTACAGGTTGACTCATGAAACACCTCGGGACGCAGATAGCGCTACCTTTGCACGCCGCAACGCAGGTGCAAAAACAGGCTTTTCCCGCGCCGTGTTGTCTTTTTTATGGAGTGACGCGTGCATCTTTCCCAAGCCTTTGAACCCGATCAGGCCCTCCGGCGTTCAAGCATTTGCAGGCTTTTGGGGACAGCGCTACCTTAGTGCCTCGATTTTTGTTTGGCAAGCCGCCTGATGACTCCCAAGAACGATAAGAACACCCGCACCACCGGTCGCCCGACCCTCAGTGAAGTCGCGCACCTGGCTGGCGTCAGCCCCATTACTGCGTCCCGCGCCTTGCGCGGGATCAGCACTGTGGCCACCGAATTGGTGGAAAAAGTGCAAAAGGCCGCCGCCGAGTTGAACTACGTGGTCAACCCCGCCGCCCGTGCGCTGGCGTCGGCGCAGAGCCAGTCGGTGGTGGTGCTGGTGCCGTCGCTGTCCAACCTGTTGTTTATCGAAACCCTGGAGGCCATTCACCAGGTGCTGCGCCCCAAGGGGTTTGAGGTGTTGATCGGCAACACTCACTACTCCCGCGAGGAAGAAGAGAACCTGTTGCGCAACTACATGGCTTATCAGCCGCGTGGTTTGCTGTTGACGGGCTTCGACCGTACGGAAAGTGCCCGGCGCATGGTGGAATCGAGCAACGTACCCTGTGTGTACATGATGGATCTGGACCCAGGCGCCGGACTTAACTGCGTAGGGTTTTCGCAATTGAACGCCGGGGAAACGGCCGCAGCTCACCTTATCTCACGGGGCCGCAAACGCCTTGCCTACATCGGCGCCCAACTGGACCAGCGCACCCTGCTGCGCGGCGAAGGGTTTCGCCGGGCGCTGCAGCAGGCGGGGCTGTACGACCCGGCGCTGGAGTTGATGACGGCGCGGCCTTCATCGCTGGGCCTGGGCGGCGAGTTGTTCCTGCAACTGCTGGCCAGCCACCCGGATGTGGACGCGATCTTTTTCGGCAACGACGACCTCGCCCAGGGCGCCCTGCTGGAGGCGCTTCGCCACGGCATCAAGGTGCCCGAGCAGGTGGCAGTGCTCGGCTTCAACGACCTGCCCTCGTCCTCGTTCATGGTGCCGCGCCTGAGCAGCATCAGCACGCCTCGGGAAGCCATCGGCCGGCGTGCGGCGGAGCACCTGCTGACGATCATGGCGGGCAACAAAATCGCCAAGCCCGTGGTGGACATGGGCTTTGAATTGAAGGTGCGTGAAAGCACCTAGCCCTCTGTGGGCTTTCGACACGGAATGTAGGAAGCACCTTACGCGCGAGTCGGCCACATGCTCCAAACGCCTACATTTACCTGGGAATCCGCTGGCTTGTGCCCTGTGGCCGGGCTCTTTAAGGTTTGCCGGCCACTGAGGGTTCAGTGGCCGGGTTTAGTAGCCCGAACGCGGCTTCTTTACGGGTATAACCCCAGGACCTGAACAATGTTCAACGACACCGAAAATCCGCCGACCACCCTTTTCACCGTCATCCCCAACATCCCCACCGAGTCCTTGCTGACCAATGGCTTCGAACTGTGCTCTTCGGTCAGTACCTTGCTGCTCGACCTGTCCAATGAACTGTGCGGCAAACACCGCGATGTGGCGTTGGCGATTCATCAACTGAGCGAGCTGAGTGTGTTGCTGGTGGGCAAGGCGATGGATCAGGAGATTCCCCGCGCTTGACCCCCCGAAAGCCCCGGGCAGCACCGGGCACCCGCTCAGTCACCCACTGGCGACGGGGCGCTGCCCGCAACAGCGACGTAGCCCCCGCACGCCACCACTGATAGATTCCCCTGTGTCAATTTGTTAACGCAAGGGAAGCGTCATGGGACATTCGCTGAAAATATTGGGCCGTACTTCATCGATCAACGTACGAAAGGTCCTGTGGACATGCCAGGAACTGGGCCTTTCCTACGAGCGCGAAGACTGGGGCATCGGCTTCACGTCCACCCAATCCCCTGAGTTTCTGGCCTTGAACCCCAACGCCCAGGTGCCGGTTCTGATCGACGGCCATGGCGTGCTATGGGAGTCCAACACCATCTGCCGCTACCTCGCCGGCCTTTACCAGCGCCACGACTTGCTGCCCGCCGAACCCGCGCCAAGGGCCCGGGTAGAACAATGGATGGACTGGCAAGCCACCGAACTCAACCCTTCTTGGGGTTACGCCTTCCACGCGCTGGTGCGCAAAAACCCGGACTTCCAGGACCCGCAGCGCCTTGCCGCCGGTGTGCAGGGGTGGAACGACAAGATGGGCCTGCTCGAACAACAGCTCGCCAAGACCTGCGCCTACGTGGTCGGTGAAGAATTCACACTCGCCGACATCCTCATCGGCCTGTCAGTGCACCGTTGGCGGTTGACGCCCATGGAGCGCCCGTCTTACCCCGCCGTCGATGCGTACTACCAACGCTTGAGCAAACGGCAAAACTTCCAGAACGTTGCACTTGAACACCAGCCGTAAGCTGCAAAAAAACAGCGGCGTGCACTAACAGCTTGCCGCTTCCCACCTCCCCCCTACTCGCGAGATTTTCATGAAAGGACTCAACCTACTGCTCACCGGTGCGTGCGGCAGAATCGGCAAGACGTTTTTCGAGGCCTCGAAAGACCGCTACCGCTTCACCCTCACCGACCGTGTCGCACCGGCCTTTGCCCTCGACGGCCACCGCTTCGTGCAGGCCGATCTGAACGACAAAGACGCCCTGGTCACGCTGCTCGAAGGTATCGACGTGGTCGTGCATTTGTCCGGCATTCCCCACGCCAGCGCCGCGTTCGATGAGCTGCTGCCCAACAACATTCTGGCCACCACGTACCTGTTTGAAGCGGCAGTGGCGGCCGGGGTAAAACGCCTGGTCTTCGCCAGCAGCGCGCAGACCATCGAGGGCTACCCGGTAGACCGGCAAATCACGCCCGGGATGCCCGTGATGCCCGCCAACCTGTATGGTGTGAGCAAATGTTACGGTGAAGCGCTGTGCGGGTATTACGCGGCCAAAACCCCGCTCTCCACCATCGCCCTACGCATTGGCGCCTTCGAGTTCCCCGAAGCGCCCGACTTGAACAACGCCCGCGACCTCAGTGCCTGGCTCAGCCCGCGTGATGCGGTGCAGTTGCTGCAACGCTCGGTGGAGGCCGAGGGCGTAAAACACCTGATTGCCCATGGTATTTCCAATAACCGTTTCAAACGCCTGGACTTGAGCGAAACCACCCGTGTGCTGGGCTACCAGCCGGTGGACGATGCGTTTCAGCAGTTTGAGATCCCCATCACTTATTGAGTGTTCACCCCCCATGTCGTCACCTGCCACCGCCGACGGAATCGACCCACTGCGCGCCGCCCACCTCAGTGCCCGTATTGACCGGCTGCCTGCCGTCGCCACCCTGTGGCGACTGGTGGCGTTGTTGTCCATCGGTGGTTTTTTCGAGCTGTACGACTTGTTCCAAACGGCCTACATCAGCCCGGGCCTGATCAAGGACGGCATCTTCGCCACTGGCAACCTGGGGGTGTTCGGTTTCTCGGATCAGGCTGCGTTTGCTTCAGCGACCTTCCTCGGGCTGTTTGTCGGCGCCAGCCTGCTCAGCCCGATCGCTGACCGTTTCGGGCGCCGGGCCATCTTCACCTTTGCGTTGGTCTGGTACACCGTCGCCACGGTCTTGATGGGCATTCAAAGCTCGGCCCTGGGCATTATTTGCATGCGGTTTCTGGTGGGTATCGGGCTGGGTATCGAGCTGGTGACGATCGACGCCTACCTGTCGGAGCTGGTGCCCAAGCGCATGCGCAGTGCGGCGTTTGCCTTTGCGTTTTTTGTGCAGTTCCTGTCCGTTCCGGCGGTGGCCTTGATGTCGTGGTGGCTGGTGCCGCAGGCCCCGTTTGGCGTGTCGGGCTGGCGTTGGGTGGTGTTGGCCAGTGCCGTGTTTGCGTTGTTTATCTGGTGGCTACGGTCACGGCTGCCCGAATCACCGCGTTGGCTGGCGCAGCAGGGCCGTTTTGACGAGGCCGACACGATCATGAGCCGCTTGGAGGCGCGTTGCGAAAACGATCACGGCCAAGCGTTGGACGCCCCGCAGGCAGAAACCGTCAGCGTGCAAGGCCGCGGGCGTTTTGCCGATATCTGGCAACCGCCGTACCGGCGCCGGGCATTGATGCTGATTGTGTTTCATGTGTTCCAGGCCATCGGGTTCTTCGGCTTTGGCAACTGGTTGCCCGCGTTGCTGTCGGGCCAGGGCGTCAGCGTGACGCACAGCCTGCTGTACGCGTTCATCATCACCCTGGCCTACCCGCTGGGGCCGTTGTTGTTCGTCAAGGTGGCCAACCGCTTCGAAAACAAATGGCAGATCGTCGGCTCGGCGCTGGGTGCCATGGTGTTCGGCAGCCTGTTTGCCCTGCAAACCACGGCGGTGGGGTTGGTGCTGTGTGGGGTGATGGTGACGTTTTCCAACGCCTGGCTGACCTTCAGTTTTCACGCCTACCAGAGCGAGCTGTTCCCCACCCATATTCGCGCCCGGGCGGTGGGGTTCTGTTATTCGTTCAGCCGCTTGTCGACGGTGTTCAGCAGCCTGCTCATCGGCCTCATCCTGGAACACCTGGGCACACCGGGGGTGTTGGCGTTCATCGCCAGCAGCATGTTGATCGTGATGGTGACTATCGGCTGGTTCGGCCCGCGTACGCGCAACCTGGCACTGGAAAATATCGCGCACTAAGGCTTGCCTGTCGGCGGCAAACATTGGCCGCTGGCAGGCACCTGCCCGGCCCTGAACAGGCGCCGCGCCCCAATGAAAGCGGATGTCTGACAACCGGGCACGCTATTTGCTCCGCCCGTGGCACCGTTTCCAACCACAGGTGACCGACCATGTTGATCAGCAAAAATACCCTGGCCGCATCCACGATCCAGCAACTCAAGCGCCCCGACCTGGACCCCGCCAACGCCGCGACGAGCACGCTGTACAGCGGCGCGGCACAAGCGGCGCAACAAAGCGTGACCGTGCCGGCGGCGCAAAAGGACCTGGACAAGGCCAACGACCGTATCGATGAAGCCTTCGCCAGGACCCGCGTGCAATTGCAGGCCAGCACGGCTGATCCTGCCCCGTCCACCGAAGTGCCCAAGTCCGGCGCCCTGGGCGGCACGTCGAGCGGCACCGCACGTGCCGACTTCACGGACTACATGAGCAAGTCCCCGGCCGAGCGCATTCGCGAGCAGATGCTCAAGGAAAAGGGCATGACCGAAGAAGACTTCCAGAAGTTGTCGCCTGAACAGCAGGACGCCTTCGCCAAGGAAGTCGCCCAGCGCATGCAAGATGAACAGACCCAGAAAGTAGCGGCGAAAAACCAGGATCCACAGGCACAGGCTGTAAAAGAAACCCTGGCGGCGATCTAAATCACCGCGGGTGTTTGCGACACATCACCCCTTGCCCGCGCCTGCAAGGGGTGATGGTGTTTGCGGCTACTGCAACTGCAGCGTGGAATTGAACTGCCCGATCGCGTCCACCACGTGCCGTGACCCTTCCTGGATTTCCAGGATCACCTGCCCCGCCTCGTTCGCCAGCTCCACGCCCAGGCCCGTGCGGCTCAAGCTGGACTGCATGCTCGACACCGCGCTCAACGACAAGTCGTGGTTCTTGCGCACCACGTCCACAATTTCTACCGTCGCCTGGCTGGTTCGCGCAGCAAGGCTGCGCACCTCATCGGCCACCACCGCAAACCCGCGCCCATGCTCACCGGCCCGCGCCGCCTCAATGGCTGCGTTAAGCGCCAGCAGGTTGGTCTGGTCGGCAATGCCGCGAATGGTTTGCACGATGGTGCCGATGATCTCCGATTGTTTGTTCACCGCATCGATGCTCAACGCCGCCTCGTTCAGGTCGTGGGAAATTTCCTCGATGATCTGCACGGTCTGCTGCACCACCTCCGACCCCTTGCGCGCGCAGGCGTCGTTCTGCACTGAGGTGGCGTGTGCCGAGTCGGCAGCGGTGCGCAAGCTGATGACCTGGTCGGTGATGTCGCTCGCGAATTTCACCACTTTGTACAGGCGCCCGCTGGCATCGAAGATCGGGTTGTAGGACGCCTCCAGAAACAGCGTCTGACCGTGCTTGTTCCTGCGCTCGAAACGGCGCGACTGGTATTCGCCACGGTTGAGCGAGGCCCAGAACGCCTTGTAGCTCGGCGACTCGGTTTCCTGGCGATGGCAAAACATACTGTGGTGCTGGCCGACGATTTCGCCGAGGGAATATTGCACCGTCCTCAGGAAGTTTTCGTTAGCGTTGATGATCTGGCCCTGCGGGGTGAATTCGATCACGGCCATGGAGCGGCCAATGGCATCGATCAGGCTCTGGTTTTCGTTTTCACGATGAATGCGCGCCGAAATGTCCGAGGCCACCTTGATGATGCTCTGCACGTGGTTGTCGGGATCGAACACCGGCATGTAACTGGCTTCCAGCCACACTTCCTTGCCGAACTTGTTCAGGCGCATAAAGGTGCCGCTGATGGGCTCGCCTCGCGCCAGGTCGCGCCACAGCTTGGCGTATTCGTCGCTGTGGGTGTAGGACTCTTCGCAAAAGATCCGGTGATGTTTACCGCGAACTTCTTCGACGCTGTACCCCATGGTCTTGCAGAAGTTGGGGTTGGCATCCAGCACCACGCCGTTGCGGTCAAACTCGATCATCGCCATGGAGCGGCTGATGGCAGCCAGTTTGGCATTCGCTTCGGTGAGGGCACAGGAGAAGCGTTCGATTTCAAGCAGGTCAGACTTGTGCTGGCGGTTGAACATGATCGGATCACCCTTAATTTCCCGACGCCCAAGACGGGCACATTCCATTCACAAACTCAATTTTGCTGGCAGACCTTTATTCGAAAAACCGATAAAAAACCGTTAAATTCGGGGCATCCCAGCGGTTCTGGTCAGCATAGACAGGGCTTGGCGCTATGCAAGGTCGCTAGTCACCCAGCATTTTCAGCAGTGCCTCGACCGCCGCCGACGGTGCGCGCGTTGGCGGTGCAACCGCCCGGAGCCAGCACAAAAAGCTGGGCCAGCAATTCTTCCAGCGCTACCGGGCTATCGGCCGGGCGCCGGAAAAATGAATGCTGCGCCGGTAAAACCGCGAGCCAAGGGTCGCGCCCCACATCGTATTGCAGGAACTGGCGCTGCCTTTTGAGCGGGTGCGGGTGCGCTTGCAGGAATGGCTGAAGGCCCGCACTGGCCGCTGAACAGCCCTGACCGCCATTCAGGGAAACGGCTGAGGGCCGGCCAGGGTGATAAAGGCGCTGAGCGCCAGCACATCCGCCGAGCCGGGGCGGTCCTGGTCGAGGTGGGCCACGTGGCTGCGCACCGTCTGGTGAACCTGGCCCACGCCCGTGCCCAGCTGGAGCGCGCCGCGCAAGTCCACTGCTTGCGCGGCCACGATCAACTCGATACTGGCCAGCCACACCACCCGTTCGGTCAACCGGCGCGTCTTGTCGACCACCGCCAGCGCCTGCCCGGCGTAATCCTCGACCCGGTCCGCCACCGGCACTGTCACCGCGGGCAATGGATTGGCCAGGTGCCCGATTTCTGCCAGCAAGGCCGCGCTGGTGCGCTGCAACGCGGCCATGCCCACATGCCCCGGCTGCTGGATCAAAAAGCGCGGCAATTCGCTGGACGCCGGTGACAACAGTTTGGCGATACGTTCGGCCGAACACGCCGCCACGCGGCTCAAGGCCAGGCCCAGGCCTTCTGCCGCCAGCGCCAGGTGGGTGCTGTCAAAGTTGGCCGTGGCCAGGACGCATTGCTCTTCGCTGATCAACGCCGGGTTGTCCGCCCCACTGGCCAGTTCCAGCTCGATGATCTCGCGCAGTTGCTGCAACGCCTGCTGCGCCGCGCCCTGCACCACCGTGGCACAGCGAAAGCTCAACGGGTCCTGCAGGCGGCGCGGGCGGGCGGCCAATTCACCGCCCTCCAACAGCGCCAGCAAGGCCTGCGATTGCGCGGTCTGCCCCGGTGCCGGGCGCAAGCGCGATGCCCAGGGCTGGAACGGGCTGAGGTTGGCCCGGTAGCCCTCGCACGACAACGCCAGCGCCGCCAACAACGCGTGCAGCGCCCGGCCCGCCTCGGCCACCAGCAACGCGCCCAGGCCCACACTCGCGGCATTGGCCGACACCAGCGCCAGCCCGTCCTTGCCGGTCAAGGTCACCCCGTGCAGCGCCAGGCTCAGGTGCGCCAGCGGTGCCAGGTCGCTCTCCCCCAGCGACCCCAATAGCGGCACGTGCGGCTCGGCCCCCGAATTAAGCAAGGCCAGCAAGCCCTCTGCCGCGCCGGGCGAAATCCCCGAGCGGCCCTGGGCCAGCCCGGCCAAGCGCGCCGCCATGATCGCGCGCAATTCCTCACGATTGGCCAGGCGCCCGACGCCCACTGAACGCCCCACTGGAATCCGCGCCTGCAACAGCGCGTCGTCGTGTGGCACCGGCGTGTCCACCGCCGCGCCCAGGCCAGTGGTCACGCCATAAATCGGCGTGCCGGTGGCGGCCAGGCTCAATAACAACTGGTGGCCTTCTTCAATGCACCGGCGGGCACCCGCGCTGAAATCGGCCGGTGCATCCTGCCGGGCTATGGCGAGCAGATCATCCAGGGCAAGCCCTGCCGGGACCAGTTCGATCATGCCCAGCGCAGCCGTTGGCCAATGCCAAGGCGCCGGGATTTTTCCAGCAACGCATGGCCCAGCGCGATGTCGCTGAGGCTCAACCCCCGGTGCCAGAACAGGATGGTTTCCTCAGGGGTCTGCCGGCCGCTTTTCAAGCCGGCCACAATCTGCCCCAGCTCGGCATGCAACGTTTGGGCGCTGAGTTTCCCGGCGTCGACATGGGCACGCAATGCACCAAACATCCCGCCCTTGCATTGGCCCCAGTCGTCCACCACCCGCTTGCTCATGATGTCGGTCAACGACAACTCCACCGCGCTCATAGTGCCGTAGGGCACCACAAGCGCGCCGGGCTTGATCCATTCGGTGCGCAGCAACGGCTCGGGTTTATCCAGCCGCGACGCTTCCACCACGATGTCGGCGCCGCGCACGGCGGACTCCCAATCGTGGGTGACCACCACCGGCTTGCCGAGGTCGCGGCGCAGGCGCTCGGCGAACGCTTCACGGCTTTCGCTGCGGCGCGAATGCACGCGGATTTCTTCAAAGTCGAACAGGTGGTCCAGCAACCGCACATTCCAGTACGCCGTGCCGCGCGCGCCGATGTGCGCCAGCACTTTGCTGTCGGGACGGGCCAGGTATTTGGCGCCGATGGCGGTGACGGCGCCGGTGCGCATGTCGGTAATGGCCGACGCGTCGAGGATCGCCTTGGGGATGCCGGTGGCCGGGTCCAGCAGGTTCAACATCGCCAGCTCCGAGGGCAGCCCCTTGCGGTAGTTGTCGACGAAATCCCCCACCACCTTGACCCCGGCATAGCCGATAGCGCCGCCGAGCACGCCGCGCAAAACGTTGAAATGGCCGTTGATCTCACCGCCCGGAATCAAATGCGTGCGCGGCTCGATCACCGCTTCACCCCGGCCCTGGATGGCCAGGCTGGCTTCGATGGCGTCGAGGATTTCGTCGTTGCCCAGGGCCAGTTCGTCGATGTCCAGGCCGTTGAGAAAGTCGATGTAGATGGGTTGCATGGTCTGCTCGCTGATGGCCGAGTAAGAGGGGCATTGGTTGCCGCGCCGCCGCGTGC